>NZ_JBHWVI010000090.1:0-31400 GCF_042737005.1 Streptomyces sp. NPDC060027 | reverse complement strand
GCCCGGGCGGGCCGAAGCCGACCCGGACGCTGCCCGGCAGGTCAGAGGGGGTTCTCCCCTCCCCCGCAGTCGTAGACCCTGTGGGACTCGAACCCACAACCAATGGATTAAAAGTCCACTGCTCTGCCAATTGAGCTAAGGGTCCCCGCACCGGACGACGCCGATACGGCGCACCGACCCGCGCCGATGCATCCCCGAGCATAGCGGGACGTGGCCGGGACTCCGATCGGGTATCGGGACCCGGCCACGCCAAAAGTACGCAAGGTCAGGGATCGACCGGTTCGGGCGCACCCTTGCGGGCGGCCTCACGGGCGATCGTGCGCTGGTGGTCGGGGTTGAGGAACCAGTGCCGGGCCGAGGCCGTCCACCAGGCCGCGGCGAAGCCGAGGACGACGAGGACGGCGATCGGGGCGTAGTTGAACGTCTCCCAGGTGACGGGGGAGACCTGGGGCAGCATGAACAGGATCGTGATGACGGCCACCCAGACGACCGCGACGACCCCCACGGGGCGGGACCAGCGGCCCAGATGCCAGGGCCCGCGCTCGAAGGCGTCCCCCTTGCGCACCCGCAGCAGCGTCGGGATGACGTACGCGACGTAGAGGCCGATCACCGCGATCGACGTCACGGCGGCGTAGGCCGCGTAGTTGATGAGGTACGGCAGGCCGAGCACGAGGGCGCCCAGCGCGGCCAGCCAGACGGCCGCCACGGGGGTCCGCGTACGCGGGTTCACCGTGTGCCACACCCGTGAGAACGGCAGTGCGCCGTCGCGCGAGAAGGCGTAGATCATGCGGCTGTTGGCCGTCACCGACGCCATGCCGCAGAACAGCTGCGCGCCGATCACGACCAGCAGCAGGAGTTTCCCGGACGTGGCGCCGAGCGCGTCCAGCAGGATCTGCGCCGGGGGCGCGCCGGTCGCCGAGCCCAACTCCTTGTCGTACGACTGGATGGCGAAGGTGAAGCCGAGGAGAAGGACGAATCCGGCGATCCACGAGGTCCAGATGGACCGCACGATGCCCTTCGGGCCGGCCGTGGAGGCGTCGTGGGTCTCCTCCGTCATATGGGCGGAGGCGTCGTACCCGGTGAACGTGTACTGGGCCATGAGGAGTCCGATGAGGACGACGTAGACCCCGCTGCCCCAGCCCGTGTTGTTCACGAACTTCGTGAACACGAAGCCGGCCGACTGGTGGTGGTCCGGGACGAAGGTCAGCGCGCCGACGATGACGGCGACGCCGATGACGTGCCACCAGACGCTGATGCTGTTGAGGAGGGCGACGATCCCCACGCCGAAGGTGTTCAGGAGGCCGTGCAGGATCAGGATTCCGGCGAACAGCAGGACCGTGCGGCCCGGTGTCACCTCGAAGTCGAACTGGAGGTTCAGATAGGCGCCGAGGAAGGACGCGGCGCCGAAGTCGATGCCCGCGGTCACGGCGACCTGGCCGAGGACGTTGAACCACCCCGTGAACCACGCCCAGGCGGCCGCGCTGCGCTCCGGAGCGAGCCGGTGCGCCCAGAAGTACAGCCCGGCGGACGTCGGGTAGGCCGAACAGATCTCGGCCATCGCGAGCCCGACGAACAGCGTCATCAGTCCGACCGCGACCCAGCCCCAGGTGATCACGGCGGGACCGCCGGTGTTCATGCCGAACAGATAGAGCGTCAGGCAGCCCGACAGGACCGAGATGATCGTGAAGGAGACCGCGTAGTTGGAGAACGCCGACATGCGGCGGGCGAGAACCTGTGTGTAGCCGAGCTGGGCAAGCCGCTCTTCGTCCGACAGCCCACTCACTCTGGCGTCATCTGTCATGCCCCCAGCGATTCCCTCGTCGGGGGCATGACATGCGCTCCGGGGGAGAGCAAGTTGGCCAGAAAAGGCCCTTGCAGCTCTGCCGGCCGCCCGTGATCTTCACCCGCGAGCCGAACGAGCCCGTCCCCGTACGGGCGTCAAGGGAACCTCTCCCGGAACGGTGCGGAGAGGCGTCTGCCGTCCCAGGCGTCGACCTGGCCCCCAGCCGTCGCATCTCACGCACAAGTCGGCTGATCAGACAGTGAGTCGACAGCCGAGCCGAGAGCGTCTTCCACGCCTTCCCGCGCGGACAGCGAAGTGGCCCCCACCCGAACTCGGGTGGGGGCCACATCACTTGGCTAGATCAGCGACGGTCAGCCGTTGCGCTTCCAGCGGGGCTTCTCGTCACGACGGAACGAACCCGTGCCGGTGCCGGTGCCGGTCGTGCGGTGGTCGTCGCGACGGCCGGTCGGGCGGTCGTGGCCGGAGCGGAAGCTGCCGCCCGTGGGACGGTCGCCCTGACGGTCACGGTTGAAGGGACGGTCGCTGCCCCGGTGGCCGCCACGGTCGTCGCGGTTGAAGCCAGCGCCACGGTTGTCGCGGTTGAAGCCACCGCCGCGGTTGTCGTCACGACGCTCGAAAGAACGGCCGCCACGGTCATCGCGGTTGAAGCCGCCACCACGATTGTCGTCACGACGCTCGAAAGAACGGCCGCCGCGGTCGTTGTCGCGGTTGAAGCCGCCACCACGGTTGTCGTCACGGCGGAAGCCGCCACGGTCGTTGTCACGGCGCTCGTAGTTGCCCCGCTCGTCGCGGCGCTGACGCGGCTCGTACGCGGGACGCTCGGCCTGCTCGGCGACAACGGCCTCGGCGGCAGCGGTCTCGACGACGACCTGCTCGGCAACGGCCTCGGCGGCAGCGGCGACGGCCACCTCCGGGTCCTCGCCCCGCTCACGCGCGGCACGGGCGACCAGACGGTCGGCCTCCCCGCGGAGCTCGGCGGCACGACGCTGCGCGCGCTCCAGCTCCTTGGTGAGCTGCGTGACCTCACGCTCGGCCTGCTGGGCGGCGTCGCCCGCGGACTGGGCCTGGACCTCGGTCATCGAACGGGCGCCGGTGATCTCGGCGACGTCGGGCTCGAAGGCCGTGCCCGAGTTGATGATGTGACGCGCGGCGTCGACGCCCGCGTCCTCCATCAGCCGGAAGATCTGGCGGCGCTGGTGCGGCAGCGACAGCGACACGACGGTGCCGGAGCGGCCGGCGCGAGCGGTACGGCCGGAGCGGTGCAGGTAGTCCTTGTGGTCGCCGGCCGGGTCCACGTTCAGGACCAGGTCGATGCCGTCGA
Source organism: Streptomyces sp. NPDC060027 (assembly GCF_042737005.1). Taxonomy (NCBI): domain Bacteria; kingdom Bacillati; phylum Actinomycetota; class Actinomycetes; order Kitasatosporales; family Streptomycetaceae; genus Streptomyces; species Streptomyces sp. NPDC060027. The sequence goes on along the minus strand of NZ_JBHWVI010000090.1, from coordinate 28,275 downwards.
CGTGGATACCGCGGGCGGCGACGTCGGTCGCGACGAGCGCGTTGACGTAACCGTCCTTGAAGTCGGCCAGCGTCCGCGTACGGGCGCCCTGCGTCATGCCGCCGTGCAGCGCGTCGGCCTTCACACCGGCGTCGCGCAGCTGCTCGGCGATGCGGTCGGCGCCCAGCTGGGTGCGGACGAAGATGATCGTGCGGCCCTTGCGGGAGGCGATCGCGGCGGTGACCGGCGCCTTGTCCTTGGGCTTCACGATGAGGATGTGGTGCGACATCGTCGTGACGTTGCCCTGGGCGCTGTCGACCTCGTGCGTCACCGGGTTCGTCAGGTAGCGCTTGACCAGCGTGGAGATCTCGTTCTCCATCGTGGCGGAGAACAGCATGCGCTGGCCGCCGGCCGGGATCTGGTCGAGCAGCTCGGTGACCTCGGGCAGGAAGCCCAGGTCCGACATCTGGTCGGCCTCGTCGAGGACGGCGATCTGGGTGTTCTCCAGCGAGCAGGCGCCGCGGTTGATGATGTCGCGCAGGCGGCCCGGGGTGGCGACGAGGACGTCGACGCCGCGCTCCAGGGCGTAGATCTGGTTGCCCATCGACGTACCGCCGCAGACGACCTTCATCTTGAGGCCGAGGACGTCGCCGTAGGGCTGCAGCGCGTCGGCGACCTGCATGGCCAGCTCACGGGTCGGCGTGAGGATGACGGCGCGCGGCTTCTTCTTCTCGGTGTGGCCGCCGGCGAGCTGCGTCAGGGTCGGCAGACCGAAGGAGAGGGTCTTGCCGGAGCCGGTGCGGCCACGGCCGAGGATGTCCTTGCCGGCCAGGGCGTCCGGGATGGTCGCGGCCTGGATCGGGAAGGGGCTGGTCACGCCGTTCTGCGCGAGCTTGCGGACGACACCCTCGGGGAGACCGAGGTCCTCGAACGTGAGCTCGGGGGCGGACTCGACGGTCTCGACGGTCTCGATGACCTCGACGGTCTCGACGGTCTCGACCGCGTCGTTGTTCTCGTTGTTCTCGGGCACGACGACGTGATCAGTACTGGAAACAGACATGCGAAATGCGAACCTTCCGGAGTTCTTCGGCACGCGCCCAAACTCCGTGAAGTCGCAAACGACCGCCTCTATGCGGTCCGGCCACGGCAAGGGAGAGTACGCGCCACGCGGCGCTCTCTGCGGCGGCGCCGGGCAAATGGGATCAAACGATCTACTACCATACGCACCCGGCCCCCCTGAAGGCAAACCGAGCACCGTACGAGCAGGTCACGGTGATTTCCTCGCCACCTGCTCACTCCTACAAAGCTACCCCGGCCCGGCCGACCGCGCTGTTGAACCGGCCACATTCAGGCCCCCCAAAGGCCGTGAACCCCGCCACACTCACGACGGCCGACGCCGACCGCCCGCCGTCCGCGCCGACCCGCGCCGACGGCCGCGGACCGTCCTTCGTGACCGACACCGGGCGCACCCCGGCCCCCCTCCTCTGTCGGCTCCTCTGTCGCCTGGTTCCGGCTCCGATCCGGGTCCCACAGCCGGCCCCGCCCCCGTCCCGACCCCTCCGCGCCCGCTACACCGGTGCGCCCGCCTCGGGTGCCGGCTCCCGCTGCACCAGCTGCGTCGCCTGCTCGTGCGCCGACGACGACGGCTCCGCCGAGCCGGGATCGGGCGGCGGCGGCGAGGAGGCGGGCGGGGGTTCGGGCGTGGGCTCCGCCGTCGTACGCGTGGGACTCGGCTCGCCGGGCGGCGCGGAGTCCGTGGACGGCCCGCCGCCCTTCTCCGTCGCCTTCGCGGACGGCTTCGCCCCCTCGGACCCCGACGCCGACGGAGACGCGTCGCCGGACGCGGACTCCCCCGGTTTCGCCGAGGACTTGCGGCCCTTGCCGCCCTTCGCGCCGTGCGACCCGACGCCGCCGCCGCCCACCGCGGTCCCGCCGCCGGGCGCCTCGCCGGCCCGCTGACCCGCCGAGTGCGAGGGCCCCGGCCGCTCCCCGTCGTCGCCGACGCTCATGCAGCCGGCGGCAGCGGCTACGGCGACGACCGCGGCGGCCAGACGGACGGATACGTACAAGGCGCGCACGGGCGGCCACCTCCGAACGGGGCGTCCCCCGCTCGACAGGAGCCGAGAGCGTGGGGAGGAACGGGAGTTCTCCCCGTTCAACTCCCGCCGCCCGCAGGAGGACACGCGGCCCCCGGGCCCAACCGGGCCCGGGGGCTTGCGGGGAACGCACCCCTCATGGGTGACGAGACGTCACGCGGGACGTCCGCGGGTCAGTCGATCGCCAGCGGAGTCTCCGGGGCGAGCGCGGCCGCGATGCGCTGGGCGACCACTTCGGCCATGTTGCCGTCGGGTGTGTCCTTGGTCTTGGTGGCGTTGACCGCGATGGCGAGCCGGTCCGACGGGAGATACGCCTGGATCGCCGCGTAGCCCGAGAACGACGGGTTCTGCAGGACCCATCCGTTGACCACGATGACGCCGAGCCCGAAGTGCTTGGCCTCGGTCTGCTCCAGGCAGATCGTGGCGGGACAGGTGGCGGTCGCGTGGCCGAGACCGACCGTCCCCGGGTTGAGCAGGGTGCGGTACGAGCGGTGCGAGAGGAGCTCGCCGCTGCCGATGCCCTCGGCCGAACGGGCCAGGTCACAGATGTGGGTGGTGATGACAGCGCCGGGCGCGGTGGTCCACGACGGGTTCCAGAAGGTCGACTCCTCGTACAGGCCGCGATCGGCCGTGAAGGCGTGCAGGACCGGCCGGGGGATGTCCGGCGTGAAGTTGTTCCGCGTGTTGCCGAGACCCAGCGGACCCGTGACCCGCTCCTTCAGGAACCTGTCGATCCGGGTGCCGGTGATCTTCTCCAGCGCCTCGATCAGCAGCACGTAGTTGGCGTGGGAGTAGCTCCAGTTGGTGCCCGGCTCGTACCAGAACGGGTGGCTGTACGGGTAGGCGAGCAGCTGCTGCGGAGTCCACTGGCGGAACGGGTGGGCCTCCAGCTCGGCCAGGAAGGCCGGGTCGGTGACGTAGTCGTGCAGGCCGGTGGTGTTGGTGGCCAGCATCCGCAGCGTGATCTTGTTCGCCTTGGGCACGCCGGGCAGCCAGCGCTCCACCGTGTCGTCGAGGCGCACCCTGCCCTCCGCGACCAGCTGGAGGAGGGCCGTGCCGACGTAGGAGAAGGCCACGGAACCGGCACGGAAGTGCATGTCCGGCTGGGCCGGGACACCGGTCATGGACTCGCCGAGCGCGTCGGTGAGGATCTCGTCGCCGTCCTTGGTGACCTTCAGCTCCACGGAGTTCAGATGGAACTCGGCCTTGGCCTTGCGGGTGATGTCCAGGACCTTGCGGGCCTGGCCGTCGAGTGGTCTCTCGGTCCTCACGCAGTCGCGTGCGTCGCGACTTCCGGGCCCCCCGGCGAACGCCGGTGCGGTGGCGGTGGTCTGGACCGTGACAGCGAGGAGGGCGGCACAGAGGAGGGCTTTGCAGACGCCCGAACGCGTGCGGGAACGCGTCGAGGAGGGGGTGCGGGTCATGCCCGCACTATGTACGGACGATTCGCGCCAATTGGCCAGAACACTCCGGAACTGGTATGAGACACCCCATGTGGGGCAGGCGGCCGGTCGCCCCCGGTCCTGCCCGGCCCGATCCGGCCCCTCAGAAGCCCCCGCGGGCCTCCGCGGGTCGCCGCGGGTCTCCGCCGGGAGGGTGTCGTCCCTGACAATGGCCGTGTGCTGGAGATGACGCGCGAAACCTTCGAAGAGCTCGTGAGCCAGGCCCTCGACCAGATCCCGCCCGAGCTGACCCGGGTCATGGACAACGTCGCCGTGTTCGTCGAGGACGAGCCGCCGGCCGACGACCCCGAACTGCTGGGCCTCTACGAAGGCACCCCCCTCACCGACCGCGGAGAGTGGTACGCCGGCGTGCTCCCCGACCGCATCTCGATCTACATGGGCCCCACCCTGCGTATGTGCGAGACCCCGGACGACGTGGTCCACGAGGTCGCCGTGACCGTGATCCACGAGGTCGCCCACCATTTCGGCATCGACGACGAGCGGCTGCACGAGCTCGGCTGGGGCTGACCGGCACCCGCCCGGCACGGCGGCGGGCGCCCGCATACCCGGCCCGGCACTTGGGCATACGGGACCAATGGTCCGCGTCCCCGTTGCCGCAACCGCCACCCTCCGCCGCATGACCGACCACGCCCGCCCGGCGCTGCACGCCCTCGCCCGCCGCCGCCACGGCCGGCGCAGGCGACCGGTGCTGGAGCTCGCCCCCCGGCCGAACCCGTACGCCCGCGCCTTCGGACTTCTGTGCGTGGTGCTGCTCGGCGCCTGGCTGGGACTGCTGGTCGTGGGCAACGTCCGCGTCCCGGTCGGCCCCATGAACACCACCATGACCCTGCGCCCCTCCCTCACCGGCGGCACGAAGATCAACATCTCCCCGCTCGGCGCACTCGAACTGCGCAGCCACGAGGCCCCGCTGCGCCTCGACGTCGACGTGGACCAGCTCGACCCGGAACGCTCCCAGGCCCTCGTCGACCACCCGGAGCGCCTCTCCGGCCTCCAGGACGAGGTCGCGCGGGACGTCGAGCACGGCACCCTCGACCTGGCCGTCCGCTCCTGCATAGCGGTGGTCGCCGGCGCCACCGCCCTCGGCCTCGCCGTCTACCGCCGCCCGCGCCGGGCTCTCACCGCCGGCGGCCTCGCCCTCGCCCTGCTGGCCGCCTCGGGAACGACCGCCTTCGCCACCTGGAACCCCAAGTCGGTCCTGGAGCCGAAGTACTCCGGGCTGCTCTCCTCCGCACCCTCCCTGGTCGGCGACGCCCGCAACATCGTCAGCGAATTCGACGTCTACCAGAAGGAGTTGGCGCGCCTCGTGCGGAACGTGACGAAGCTGTACGACGTCACGTCCACCCTCCCCGTCTACCAGCCCGACCCGACCACGATCCGGGTCCTGCACGTCTCCGACATCCATCTGAACCCGGCGAGCTGGAAGATCATCGCCTCGCTCGTGCAGCAGTACGCCATCGATGTGATCGTCGACTCCGGCGACACCATGGACCACGGCGCGCCGGCCGAGAACGGCTTCCTGGACGCGATCCCGGACCTGGGTGCCCCGTACGTCTGGGTCCGCGGCAACCACGACTCGCCCGAGACGCAGAAGTACCTGCGGCACATGAAGAACGTGCACGTCCTCGACGACGGCCGGGCGGTCACCATCGCGGGCCTGCGTTTCGCCGGCATCGGCGACCCGCAGTTCACCCCGGACCGCTCGGTCTCGCCGGGTGGCGACGCGGCGGAGGATCTCGCGGGCGCCCGTCTGGCCTCGGCCCTGCGCGACCAGCGGGCCGCGGGCACCCCGGTCGACATCGCCGTCGCCCACGAACCGTCGGCGGCCCGCGGGACGGACGGCGAGGTGCCCCTGGCGCTGGCCGGCCATCTGCACCACGAGGACATGGAGGTCATGAGGTACGGGACCCGGCTGCGCGTCGAGGGCTCGACGGGCGGCAGCGGGCTGCGCGCCGTCGAGGGCCAGTACCCGGACCCGATCGAGGCCTCGGTCCTCTACCTCGACCGGGACACCCGTCATCTCCAGGCCTGGGACGAGATCAAGCTGGGCGGTCTCGGCCTCACGACGGCCGAGATCAGCCGCCATCTCCCCGAGGAGAACCGGCCCTGAGCCGCCCTTCCTATCTGGTTTGGTCCACGTCCGGGCCACGTAGTACAGTCTGTTCGTGCCCAAGGGCACCGGTCAGGGCTTGACCGTCCCGAGCTTCCGTCGAAGCGAAGGAGAAGCCGAACCCTTCGGGGGGAAGCGAAGTCACATGCTTCTCACGTCCCTTCGGGAACGCGAAGACGAAGCAGAGCGGTACTGGCTCGCCCTCATCGTCTAGCGGCCTAGGACGCCGCCCTTTCAAGGCGGTAGCACGGGTTCGAATCCCGTTGGGGGTACGCAACACCGTGTGAGACACTGGCTACACGTCGCACGCAACAGCTTGGTCCTGTGGAGCAGTTTGGAGTGCTCGCCACCCTGTCAAGGTGGAGGCCGCGGGTTCAAATCCCGTCAGGACCGCTGAGGTTTCCCCGGAAACCTCGTGGCTGGGTAGCTCAGTTGGTACGAGCGATCGCCTGAAAAGCGATAGGTCGCCGGTTCGACCCCGGCCCCAGCCACAGCAGAGGCCCCGATCTTCGGATCGGGGCCTTTTTCGTATGCGCCCCGGGCGTCCCCCGTCCTCGACTTGGCATGTTTCATGCACGGCGCTGTCTGGCCGGCGGACACCGCGCTGAGCAGCACGACCACGGCCCACCTGGGCATCAAGGCGGTCTCGAACACGGCCAGGGCCATGGCGCACCGCGAGTCCCCGCCCCGGGAGTAGTTCCCGAGGGTGAACCAGGGGCCCGGCCGCGCCCCGGGAACCAGGCCGCCGACCGTCCCGGCGGGGTCCGGAAAGCGGTACGGGCGGGGCCGGACGGCCGGGGCCGCGCAAAAGCGTTCGCCAGTCATTTCGCCGAGGTGAGATCCTGGACCGCGTATGTCTACGCAACCCGCCCCCGCCCTCGGCGATCTCGCCGCCCGCCTGACCGAGCTGTCCCTGCGCGACGCGCACCGGCTCGGGCGCAGGCTCGAAGGCGCGCGCAAGATCCGCAAGCCCGAGGCCCGCTCCGCCGTGTTCGCCGAGATCGAGGCGGAGGCCACCAAGGGCGAGGTCCGCATGGCCGAGCGCCGCGCCCGCGTGCCCGCCATCACGTATCCCGAGCAGCTGCCGGTCAGCCAGAAGAAGGACGTGATCGCGGACGCCATCCGTGATCACCAGGTCGTGATCGTCGCCGGTGAGACCGGGTCCGGCAAGACCACGCAGATCCCGAAGATCTGCATGGAGCTGGGCCGGGGCGTCCGCGGCATGATCGGGCACACGCAGCCCCGTCGTATCGCCGCCCGTACGGTCGCCGAGCGGGTGGCCGACGAGCTGGACACGCCGCTCGGCGAGGCCGTCGGCTGGAAGGTCCGCTTCACCGATCAGGTGAACCCGGACGCCACCTTCGTCAAGCTCATGACGGACGGCATCCTGCTCGCCGAGATCCAGACGGACCGCGAGCTGCGCGCGTACGACACGATCATCATCGACGAGGCCCACGAGCGGTCCCTCAACATCGACTTCCTGCTCGGCTACCTCGCCCAGCTGCTGCCCAAGCGGCCCGATCTCAAGGTCGTGATCACCTCCGCGACCATCGACCCGGAGCGCTTCTCCCGGCACTTCGGCGAGGCCCCGATCGTCGAGGTCAGCGGGCGGACGTATCCCGTGGAGGTGCGCTACCGGCCGCTCCTGGAGGAGGACTCCGAGGACGCGGACCGCGACCAGATCACCGCGATCTGCGACGCCGTCGAGGAGCTCCAGGCCGAGGGCAAGGGCGACATCCTCGTCTTCCTGTCCGGCGAGCGGGAGATCCGCGACACGGCCGACGCGCTGACGAAGAAGAACTACCGCTTCACGGAGGTCCTGCCTCTGTACGCGCGGCTCTCGCACGCCGAGCAGCACCGCGTCTTCCAGGCGCACACCGGGCGCAGGATCGTTCTGGCGACCAACGTCGCCGAGACCTCCCTGACCGTCCCGGGCATCAAGTACGTCATCGACCCGGGCACCGCGCGCATCTCGCGGTACAGCCACCGCACGAAGGTGCAGCGGCTGCCCATCGAGCCCGTCTCGCAGGCCAGCGCCAATCAGCGCAAGGGCCGCTGCGGCCGTACGTCCGACGGCATCTGCATCCGGCTGTACTCCGAGGACGACTTCCTCGCCCGACCGGAGTTCACCGACGCCGAGATCCTCCGGACGAACCTCGCCTCCGTCATCCTCCAGATGACCGCGGCCGGCCTCGGCGACATCGAGAAGTTCCCGTTCATCGACCCGCCGGACCACCGCAACATCCGCGACGGCGTCCAGCTCCTCCAGGAGCTGAACGCGCTGGACCCGACGGAGAAGGACGTCCGCAAGCGGCTCACGCCGACCGGCCGCAAGCTCGCCCAGCTGCCCGTCGACCCCCGGCTCGCCCGGATGGTCCTGGAGGCCGAGAAGAACGGCTGCGCGCGCGAGGTCATGGTGATCGCGGCGGCGCTCTCCATCCAGGACCCGCGCGAGCGGCCGTCCGAGAAGCAGGCGCAGGCCGACCAGCAGCACGCCCGCTTCAAGGACGAGACGTCCGACTTCCTCGCCTTCCTCAACCTGTGGCGCTACGTCCGCGAGCAGCAGAAGGAGCGCGGCTCGTCCGCGTTCCGCCGGATGTGCAAGCAGGAGTACCTGAACTTCCTGCGCATCCGCGAATGGCAGGACATCTACAGCCAGCTGCGGACCGTCGCCAAGCAGATGGGCATCCCCCTCAACGAGGAGGACGCGCCCGAGCAGAGCGTCCATGTGTCGCTGCTCGCCGGTCTGCTCTCGCACGTCGGCATGAAGGACGTGAAGGAGACCGGCGGGGAGAGCGGCCGGAGCACGGGGAAGAACGAGTACCTGGGCGCGCGCAGCGCCAAGTTCGCGATCTTCCCGGGCTCGGCGCTCTTCAAGAAGCCCCCGCGTTTCGTGATGTCCGCCGAGCTCGTCGAGACCTCGCGGCTCTGGGCGCGCGTCAACGCCAGGATCGAGCCGGAGTGGGTCGAGCCGCTGGCCGGCCATCTCCTCAAGCGGACGTACAGCGAACCGCACTGGGAGAAGGACCAGGCCGCCGTGATGGCGTACGAGAAGGTCACGCTGTACGGCGTACCGATCGTCGCGCAGCGGAAGGTGAACTACGGGCGGATCGACGCGGAGGTCAGCCGCGACCTGTTCATCCGCAACGCGCTCGTCGAGGGCGACTGGCGTACGCACCACAAGTTCTTCGCCGACAACCGCAAGCTCCTCACCGAGGTCGAGGAGCTGGAGCACCGCGCCCGCCGCCGGGACATCCTGGTCGACGACGAGACCCTGTACGACTTCTACGACCAGCGGGTGCCCGAACACGTCGTGTCCGGGGCGCACTTCGACTCCTGGTGGAAACACAAGCGCCACGAGGAGCCCGAACTCCTCGACTTCGAGCGCTCGATGCTCATCAACGACCGGGCCGGGGCGGTCTCGAAGGACGACTACCCCGACTCCTGGCTCCAGGGACGGCTGAAGTTCCGGGTGACCTACCAGTTCGAGCCGGGTGCGGACGCGGACGGTGTGACCGTCCACATCCCGCTCCAGGTCCTGAACCAGGTCACGGACGAGGGCTTCGACTGGCAGATCCCGGGGCTGCGGGAGGAAGTGGTGACGGAGCTGATCCGTTCCCTCCCGAAGCCGATCCGGCGGAACTACGTTCCCGCCCCCAACTTCGCCCAGAAGTTCCTGGAGCGGGCTGTACCGCTCCAGGAGCCGCTGACGCTGACCATGGCGCGCGAGCTCAAGCGCATGGTCGGAGTTCCGCTGACCGCCGACGACTTCGACTGGTCACGGCTCCCCGACCATCTGAAGATCACTTTCCGGATCGTCGACGAGCGGCGCCGCAAGCTCGCCGAGGACAAGGACCTGGAAGCCCTGCAGCTCCAGTTGAAGCCGAAGGCGCGCCAGGCGATCTCGCAGGCCGCCGCGGCGACGGCCGAGCGCGAGGGCGGCGAGTCCCTGGAACGCACGGGGCTGACGGAGTGGACGATCGGCTCGCTCAGCCGCCTCTTCGAGACACGCCGGGCGGGCCAGCCGGTGAAGGCGTACCCGGCGCTGGTCGACGACGGACCGGCGGCGAACACCGTCTCCGTGCGGCTCTTCGACACCGAGGCCGAGCAGGCCGAGGCCATGTGGAAGGGCACCCGCCGGCTGATCCTGCGGAACATCCCGGTGAACCCGGGCAAGTTCGCCTCGGACAAGCTCACCAACGCCCAGAAGCTCGCCCTGTCCGCGAACCCGCACGGCTCCGTGCAGGCCCTCTTCGACGATTGCGCGATGGCCGCCGCGGACAAGCTCATCGCGGACTTCGGCGGCCCGGCGTGGGACGAGGAGTCCTACCGGAAGCTGTACGACAAGGTGCGTGCCGAGATCGTCGACACGACCGTGCGCACGGTCGGGCAGGTGCAGCAGGTGCTCGCCGCCTGGCAGGCCTGTGAGCGCCGTCTGAAGGCGGTCAGGAGCCCGACCCTGCTCGCGAACCTCACGGACGTACGGGGGCAGCTGGACGCCCTGGTGAAGCCCGGTTTCGTCACGGCGACCGGACTGCGGCGGCTGCCGGACCTGATGCGCTATCTGGTCGCCGCGGACCGCCGCCTCCAGCAGATGCCGACCGGCGTCCAGCGGGACACCAGCCGCATGGAGAAGGTCCACGAGATGCAGGACGAGTACGCCTGGCTCCTGGAGCAGCTGCCGCAGGGCCGGCCCGTGCCCTCGTCGGTCCTGGACATCCGCTGGATGATCGAGGAGCTCCGGGTCAGCTATTTCGCCCACGCGCTGGGCACGGCGTACCCCGTCTCCGACAAGCGGATCGTGAAGGCGATCGACGCCGCTGTCCCGTAACGGGGTCCGCACGGGCGGTGAGTTCGACCTTGGGCCCACCCTCCTGTACAGTCTCATTTCGCAGCACAGCGCAAGAACAAGTCGCTGCGAAACCAGGTCCTGTGGAGCAGTTTGGAGTGCTCGCCACCCTGTCAAGGTGGAGGCCGCGGGTTCAAATCCCGTCAGGACCGCGTGAGGAAAGGCCCGGAGCTTCGGCTCCGGGCCTTTTCGCATGCCCGCTCCCGGACCGCATGTGCGCCTCACCCGCGCGCACCTTCACCGCCGTGTGCGCCCTCACCCACGTGCACCCTCACCGCCGTGTGCGTTCCCCGTCACGTACGAGCTCACCGCCGAGTGCTCCGTCCCGGCTCTCGCGTGCGCGCACCGGCCGTTGGGCGGCCCGTCAGTGCGTCCGGGGCGCCTCCGGAGGCGCGTTCCCGTCCCTTGACGGCGTCACATTCCGCGGGTACCCCGGAAACCAGGGCTCTCGCCCTGCCGGCCCTCTGGAGGTGCGTATGGCGGTGTCCGCTCGGCACGAGACCCGGGCTCTGCTCCGAGCCCACCTGGCGGCCGCCTCCGGGTACCGCCACCTGACGCGGCACTGTCCGATCTGCCATCAGCTCCTGCGGCTGGCCATGGAACCCTCCCCGCACGACGAACAGGACCCCGAGAGCGCCCCGGAGGACGAGAGCCCCTCCACGGCGTGACCGAGGGCCGCGGGCGTGCGCGCCACCCGGGGTGCGCACTGCCGCGATCCGACGGCGCGAACCCCCAACTCCCCTAGCGCAGAAGGCTCGCGTGCGACAAGGACTGTGGCATGTGACGGGAGTCACCGCATATGTTTTCAGAAGTGCGGAACTTACCCCTCTCCTACAACCAGTCAATTTAATATGTGCAATTGCACTGCTCATCGAGGGCATCCACAGCTGATCCGACACCCGCCCCCAGACTCCGACAAGGCCGCTCACAGGCCGGTCGACTAGGCATGGAGACCGCACAAAAAAGATCGCGCTGGACCCGGCGGAGTCCAGCGCGATCTACGACGCACCCTGTTCATGTGGCAAAAAAGCTTGGGCGTGAGCTCTGTTGGGGCAGAACCCGCGTCGCTTGGAGCTGTGGTGTGGACGCCTCGACGGGTTGGGGGATCCGTCGACTTGTCCGGTTATGCGATGGTTCAGGCTTCGCTGCGCTGCTGCGGGATACCCGCGAGCAGTGCGCGGACCTCAGCCTCGCGGTAACGGCGGTGCCCGCCGAGCGTGCGGATGGACGTAAGCTTGCCGGCCTTCGCCCACCGCGTGACCGTCTTGGGGTCGACGCGGAACATCGTGGCGACCTCAGCCGGGGTCAGCAGCGGCTCGGCATCAGGGGTGCGAGCGGTCATGAGCGGCCTCCTCGGGAGAACCGAACCTTCTCGGTTCTTTCCTCTAAATTCTGCACCTTGACCCGCGTTGCCCGAAATGGCGGACGCGAGTCGAGTCGGTTATAGGACGAACGGCTTGTCCTCGGCACTACAACTACACCATCCGTCCAGCCGCGTCGGCCAAACCGATGGAATTGCCCTCCCAGGTGTTCATCAGCGACGGAAGCCGATGGACCATGCCATAGCGGACAGTCACGCCGCTGTGACGATCAGTCACAGGGCGATCAGGAGTCATCAGACCCCCCATAGCGTGCAATGCTGAGATTCCACCCATACATGGGCGGAGGGAGCCCTCCCCCGGACTCCTTGTCCTATTTTGGCACGAGGAGGGGCAAGCGATGCAAGAGCCAGGTAAGTGCCATCCGTCACGCTTGACACCCGTTGACGCATAAGCCCGGATCGGGACCTACGTCCTGGACGTGAGGGTTCTTCAGCGTGTGAGGACCATACGCGAGTTCGACCGGAACCAGTGAGAAGCAGATCACACTGGACAACGGACCCAGGAGCCTCGTCCTCCCCACGCGTCCCAACCCGGAAGAGCCCGCCCCGGCCCGCTCGCCGGCGGCACCGCCTCAGTTCGACGAACGCCGGTCCCTGACCGACCGCCAGCGCTCCACCAGCCGCCCGTACGCCTCGCCCGCCGTCTCCCCGTCCCCGGTGCGCAGCGCCTCGATGCCCTCGGCGACATCCGCGGCGGAGTGGTCGCCCTCGAGGTGCCCCGCCGGCAGCACGTGCACGAGCCCGCCGTAGTCCAGCTCGACCAGCGAGCGCGGATGGAACTCCTCCAGCCAGCGCCCCACGTCCACCAGACCCTCGATGAGCGGACCCTCGTCCAGCTCGTCCCTGAGCGTCCTCAGCGCACGCGCCGTGCGCCGCCGCGCCTGCACCATCGGTGTCCGGTAGCGCAGCAGCGGCGCGGTTCCCCCGGGGCCCGTCCCCTTCTCGTACTCCCGCTCCTCGTCGGTGACGAGCACGAACCAGTTCAGCGGCACCTGCCAGGTCGAGGTGCGGATCCACGGGCGGGCGTCCGGGTTGCGGGCCAGCCAGCGCTCGTAGTCCAGCGCGGCCTGACGGCGGACCAACGGCGGCAGGACCGCGTCGAGGACGGACGCCGGGAGCTCCTCACCCAGCTCGTCCAGGGCCTGCCAGCCGCGCAGCCGGGTGCGCCACGGGCAGACGCACACCACCCCGTCGATCTCGGCCACGAACGCGTCGCCGCTCTCGTGCACCGGCACGGGGACCGGCGGGGTGGGCAGCAAGTCCGCCAGCGAGCGACGCAGTTCGTCCTGATAGGAGGGGCGCTCGGTGCGCCGGGCGTAGCGCGTCCAGTGGGCGCGCTCGGACTCCGGGAACGCGGCCAGTGGCTCGTACACGCGCAGATACGACGCGTACGGGACGATCACCGCGGACACCTTGGGCACGCCTGCTCCCTCCCCCGTCGACCACCGGGAAAACCAGCGAGAACCGCTCATAACCTGAAGAGAAATCTATGCAAATCGAACCATGGCTGTACCCCGCCCATGGGTGATCCTGAACACTGCGCCGAAGGCGGATCGGCGCAGGCTCTAGTCTCATTCCCACGGAGCCCGCCATCCGCACGGGCCCCGCACCCAACCGCCGCTTTTTACCTGGGAGTCACCACAGTGACCGACGTAACCGGCGCGCCTGCTGATGTACTGCACACCCTGTTCCGTTCGGATCAGGGGGGTCATGAGCAAGTCGTGCTCTGCCAGGACCGCGCCAGCGGCCTCAAGGCCGTCATCGCCATCCACTCCACCGCTCTGGGCCCGGCCCTCGGCGGCACGCGCTTCTATCCGTACGCGAGTGAGCAGGAGGCCGTCGCCGACGCCCTCAACCTCGCGCGCGGGATGTCGTACAAGAACGCCATGGCCGGACTCGACCACGGCGGCGGCAAGGCCGTCATCATCGGCGACCCCGAGCAGATCAAGTCCGAGGAGCTGCTCCTCGCGTACGGCCGGTTCGTCGCCTCGCTCGGCGGCCGGTACGTCACGGCGTGCGACGTCGGCACGTACGTCGCCGACATGGACGTCGTGGCGCGCGAGTGCCGCTGGACGACCGGCCGCTCCCCGGAGAACGGCGGCGCGGGCGACTCGTCGGTCCTGACCGCGTTCGGTGTCTTCCAGGGCATGCGGGCCTCCGCCCAGCACCTGTGGGGCGACCCGACGCTACGCGGCCGCAAGGTCGGTGTCGCCGGCGTCGGCAAGGTGGGCCACCACCTGGTCGATCACCTGCGCGCGGACGGCGCCGAGGTCGTGATCACGGACGTACGGGCCGACTCTGTGCGGCGGATTCTGGACCGGCACCCCTCCGGTGTGACCGCCGTCGCGGACACCGAGGCGCTCATCCGCACCGAGGGCCTCGACATCTACGCGCCGTGCGCGCTGGGCGGAGCGCTCAACGACGACTCCGTGCCGGTGCTCACCGCCAGGATCGTGTGCGGTGCCGCCAACAACCAGCTGGCGCACCCGGGCGTGGAGAAGGACCTCGCGGACCGCGGCATCCTGTACGCCCCCGACTACGTGGTGAACGCGGGCGGTGTCATCCAGGTCGCCGACGAGCTGCACGGCTTCGACTTCGACCGGTGCAAGGCCAAGGCGTCGAAGATCTTCGACACCACGCTGGCCATATTCGCACGTGCGAAGCAGGACGGGATTCCGCCGGCCGCGGCGGCCGACCGGATCGCCGAGCAGCGGATGGCGGAGGCACGGCGTCACTGACGCCTTCCGAAGGCCATACCTGCTTGTCAGGGACCCGCCGACGGCCGGTTGGGAGAGAACTCTCACGTCTGTCGGCGGGTCGGGCGCCAAGAAGAGGTTAAAATCGCGGTTGACCAGCGAGGACAGGGCACCTCGCGGGTTCTGGGTGAAGGCGCGTGCTGCGGGCGACGTACCGTATGGGCGCGGGCTCAGGTACCGTGGAAGCCCTACGGACCGGTCTCTCCACGGAGAGTCCGTTCCAGATCATGAACGCGTGTCAAGACTCTGGGGCCGTCGAGCCCCGTATCCGAGGGGGTCGAGCCATGGGGCGCGGCCGGGCAAAGGCCAAGCAGACGAAGGTCGCCCGCCAGCTGAAGTACAGCAGCGGCGGGACTGACCTCTCGCGCCTGGCCAATGAGCTGGGCGCTTCGACTTCGAGCCAGCCGCCGAATGGCGAGCCGTTCGAGGACGACGACGAGGAAGACGACCCGTACGCACAGTACGCGGATCTCTACAACGACGACGACGAGGACGAGGACGACCAGTCCGGTCCCCAGTCGCAACGTCGCGGCGCTTGACGCAACAGCGTCCCTCGCAGTTTCCGCGACCTCTTCTTCGTAGCGGATCTCCTGCCGTGGGTTTCTGGTAGATCTCGCCTGGCGTATTTCTCGTAGCGACTGCACCTCACCCGGTCCGGGGTTTCACCACCGGACCGGGTTTCGTGCTGCCTCAGGGGCTTCAGCCCGCGTAGTCACCGATGAGCGCCGCGCCCGTCGCGTGGTCGCCGCGCTCGGTGATCTCACCGGCGATCCAGGCGTCCACTCCGCGGTCCGCGAGGGTGGCGAGGGCGACCTCGGCCGACTCCTCGGGGACGATCGCCATCATGCCGACGCCCATGTTCAGCGTCTTCTCCAGCTCCAGGCGCTCGACGCCGCCCGTCCTGCCGACCAGGTCGAACACCGGTGCCGGGGTCCAGGTCTCGCGGTCGACCACGGCGTGCAGGCCGTCGGGGATGACACGGGCCAGGTTGGCCGCGAGACCGCCGCCGGTGATGTGGCTGAACGCGTGCACCGCGGTGGTCTTCGTCAGCGTCAGACAGTCCAGCGAGTAGATCTTGGTCGGCTCCAGGAGCTCTTCGCCGAGCGTGCGGCCGAACTCCTCGATGTGCCGGTCCAGGCTCAGGTTCGCCCGGTCGAAGAGGACGTGCCGGACGAGCGAGTACCCGTTCGAGTGAAGACCGGAGGCCGCCATGGCGATCACCGCGTCACCCTTACGGATGCGATCCGGGCCGAGCAGCTCGTCGGCCTCGACCACGCCCGTACCGGCGCCCGCGACGTCGAAGTCGTCCGGACCCAGCAGACCGGGGTGCTCGGCCGTCTCGCCGCCCACCAGGGCGCAGCCCGCGAGGACACAGCCCTCGGCGATGCCCTTCACGATGGCCGCCACGCGCTCCGGGTGGACCTTGCCCACGCAGATGTAGTCGGTCATGAAGAGCGGCTCGGCGCCGCACACCACGATGTCGTCCATGACCATCGCGACGAGGTCGTGGCCGATCGTGTCGTACACGCCCAGCTGGCGGGCGATGTCCACCTTGGTGCCCACACCGTCCGTGGCGGAGGCGAGCAGCGGACGCTCGAAACGCTTGAGGGCGGAGGCGTCGAAGAGGCCGGCGAAGCCGCCGAGGCCACCGAGGACCTCGGGGCGCTGCGTCTTCTTCACCCACTCCTTCATCAGCTCAACGGCGCGGTCGCCCGCCTCGATGTCGACTCCGGCGGCCGCGTAGGACACACCGGAAGCACTGCCCGTCGCCGGAGGGGACTGATCGGACAAAGAAGACATTGCCTGGGATCTTTCGGGTTGGTGAAACGGGGCTCTGCGGCGCTACGGGCGACGGATGGCGTCAGCCGCGGCCGTGGCTGCGGGACCCGCGGCCAGCTCGGTCTCCAGGAGCTGCTTGCCGAGCAGTTCGGGGTCCGGAAGGTC
The DNA here is from genome assembly GCF_042737005.1 of Streptomyces sp. NPDC060027. NCBI lineage: Bacteria > Bacillati > Actinomycetota > Actinomycetes > Kitasatosporales > Streptomycetaceae > Streptomyces > Streptomyces sp. NPDC060027. The sequence goes on along the minus strand of NZ_JBHWVI010000090.1, from coordinate 11,700 downwards.
CATCGGGTACTCGCCGTCGAAGCAGGCGCGGCACAGGTTCGGCTTGTCGATCGTGGTGGCCTCGATCATCCCGTCGATGGAGATGTACGAGAGGGAGTCGGCGCCGAGCGAGGTGCCGATCTCCTCGATCGTCATGCCGTTCGCGATCAGCTCGGCGCGGGTCGCGAAGTCGATGCCGAAGAAGCAGGGCCACTTCACGGGCGGCGAGGAGATCCGGATGTGGACCTCGGCGGCACCCGCCTCACGAAGCATCCGGACCAGGGCGCGCTGGGTGTTGCCGCGCACGATCGAGTCGTCGACGACGACCAGGCGCTTGCCCTTGATGACTTCCTTGAGCGGATTCAGCTTCAGACGGATACCGAGCTGGCGGATCGTCTGCGAGGGCTGGATGAAGGTCCGGCCGACATACGCGTTCTTGACCAGGCCGGCACCGAACGGGATGCCGGAGGCCTCCGCGTAACCGATCGCGGCGGGCGTCCCGGATTCCGGGGTCGCTATCACCAGGTCGGCCTCCACAGGGGCTTCCTTGGCGAGTTTGCGGCCCATCTCGACGCGCGAGAGGTACACGTTCCGACCGGCGATGTCCGTGTCGGGGCGGGCCAGATAGACGTACTCGAAGATGCAGCCCTTGGGCTTCGCTTCCGCGAATCGCGAGCTCCGCAGACCGTTCTCGTCGATGGCGACGAACTCGCCCGGCTCGATCTCGCGCACATAGCTGGCGCCGCAGATGTCGAGGGCGGCGGACTCGGAGGCCACCACCCAGCCGCGCTCCAGGCGGCCGAGGACCAGCGGGCGGATGCCCTGCGGGTCACGGGCGGCGTAGAGGGTGTGCTCGTTCATGAAGACGAGGCTGAAGGCGCCCATGACCTGCGGGAGGACCTTCGTGGAGGCCTCTTCTATGGTCAGTGGCTTGCCGTCGTCGTCGACCTGGGCCGCGAGGAGCGCGGTGAGCAGGTCGGTGTCGTTGGTGGCCGCCACACGAGTGGTGCGGCCTTCCTGCTTGGGCAGGTCGGCGACCATCTCGGCGAGCTGCGCCGTGTTGACGAGGTTGCCGTTGTGACCGAGCGCGATGGAACCGTGCGCGGTGGCACGGAACGTCGGCTGGGCGTTCTCCCACACGGAGGCACCGGTGGTCGAGTAACGGGCGTGACCGACCGCGATATGACCCTGGAGCGAACCGAGCGAGGTCTCGTCGAAGACCTGGGACACGAGGCCCATGTCCTTGAAGACGAGGATCTGGGAGCCGTTGCTGACCGCGATTCCCGCGGATTCCTGACCCCGATGCTGGAGGGCGTAGAGCCCGAAGTAAGTGAGCTTGGCGACCTCTTCGCCCGGAGCCCAGACACCGAAGACGCCGCAAGCGTCCTGGGGGCCTTTCTCACCGGGGAGCAGATCATGATTGAGTCGACCGTCACCACGTGGCACGGCACCGAGTGTAGGCGAGATCGACCACTGGTCCGAATTGGGGATTCGGGGCCCTAATGGATCACTCGTCGGCCACCGCACTGACGACGGCGCCGTTTTCGCTGGTCAGCGTGATGCCACGATGATCCAAGTCGTAGCTGACCTTGCCGTCGAAGAGCTTCAGCAGCGACTTCTCGGTCCTCATGAGTGAGCCTTGGCACATCATGCGAGTGGTCCTGACCGGGCCGAGGGTGATATGTCCGTCGCGCACGGTGGCCTGGGCGGACGCATGGTTGCAGCCGAGCCGGCCGTCGAAGGTGCCGTTCTCGCCGAGAACGAAGTACGCCTCGGCACCCTTCGGGAGCGACTGGGCCACGTTCTTGTCACCGAGTGCCGTGACCGTCCACTTCGTCCCTCGCAGGGGCGCGTCCGGCTCCTTGGTGAGGCCGACCCGGTCGCCGCTGTCGGCGGTGAGCGTCAGCCGGTCGCCGTCGGCCTTCGTCGTGAACGCGCTCGCGTCCGCGAACGTGCGGCTCAGGCTCCGCTCGAAGCTCATCGGGCCCTTCTCGCAGCCCATGTCGGTCGTCTGGATCTCGCCGAACTCGACACGGTCACCCTTGAGGGTGGCCTTCGAACCGAACCCGTTGCAGCCGAGGTTGCCGCTGACGCGACCGTCCTCGCCGATCTTCAGATACGCGCCGGACGGTGCCCGCGCGGTCCTTCCGTCCACGGTGAGGCTGTCGACCGTCCAGTGGACACCGGTCACCGGTGCCGCATCCGTCCGGGCGGAACCGCTCCCCGCCGTCTGACTGCCGCACGCCACGGCAAGGGGAAGCAGGGTCAGGACACTGAGGGTCATTCGCTGCTTGTCCATGCCGATGTGACGGGAGGGGTGGGGGTGTCGGTTCCCTCGGTGCCGGAGTCTCCGCCGCGCCCACCCTCGGCCTGCCTGAGTGGACCAGGGGAGCCCGTCCGGGGGTTCAGCCCATCAGAGGAAGCAGTCCGCCCAGGTCGGCGCGCTCTCCGCTCGCACTGACCTTCGCGTCGTCCAGCGCCGCCTTCCACTCCGTACGTCCCGTCGCGAGCCGGATCCAGGTCAGCGGGTCCGTCTCGACGACGTTCGGCGGGGTGCCACGGGTGTGCCGGGGCCCTTCCACGCACTGAACGACGGCGTACGGCGGGACCCTGACCTCCGTCGACGCGCCGGGCGCCTTCACGGCGATCGCGTCGGCGAGCAGGCGGGTGCAGGCGGCGAGGGCCTGGCGGTCGTACGGGATGTCGAGGCCCGGCACCGCGCGGTTCAGGTCGTCGGTGTGGACGACGAGTTCGACGGTCCGGGTGACCAGGTAGTCGGCGAGGGTCATGGCACCGGTGCGCGTGGCGAGGAGCCGTCCGTCCGGGGCCGTGGCCAGGCGCTCGGTGATCCGCTGCCCGGTCCGGGCGTACAGCGCGTCGAGGTCCGGGTTCCGCTCCGCGAGGTCGCGGCTGTCGTCGGCGATGTCCCCGGCCCGCGCGGCGGTGGCGAACGGCCAGTCGAGCAGCGCGAGTTTCCTGCCGGCGGGCTCCGGCCGGTCAAGGTTCCGGCTCACGGTCTCGACCGCCATGGTGACGTGTGCGGCCAGCTCCCGCACGGTCCACGCGCCGAGGTGCGTGGGAAGCGCCACCTGCTCCTCGCTCAGGGCGCGGACACCTTCCCGTACGTTCCCGAACTGCGCGAGGACCGCGGCACGGATCTTGGCGGAGTCGTACGTACGGGCGCGCTTCTTGGCCGGGGGCATGATCCTCACCCTAGAACCGGGGGACGGCCGGTCGTCGGCATTTTCGTCTCCGGGCCTCCGGGGCTGCCGCTCGGAGCCGGGTCTCGGACCGTCGGGACAGGCGAAGGCCCCGCCCGGAATCCGGACGGGGCCTTCGTACACACCACCGGGTTACGCCAGCAGCGCCGGGATCGTCCCCTCGTGGGCCGTGCGCAGCTCGTCCAGGGAGAGCACGAACTCGCCCTGGACGTCGACCACCGCGGTCGCGTCGGACTCCGTGCCGTCGACGACACCGATACGGGTGACGGGCAGACCCCGGGCACCGCACATGTCGTTGAAGCGGAGCTCCTCCGAGCGCGGGACGGCGACGACCGCGCGGCCCGCAGACTCCGAGAAGAGGAAGGTGAACGCGTCGAGGCCGTCGGGCACGATCAGCCGTGCGCCCTTGCCGCCCTGCAGCGCCGACTCGACCACGGCCTGGATCAGACCGCCGTCGGACAGGTCGTGCGCGGAGTCGATCATGCCGTCGCGGGAGGCCGAGATCAGGATCTCGCCGAGCAGCCGCTCACGCTCCAGGTCGACCTTCGGCGGCAGACCGCCGAGGTGGTCGTGGACGACCTGCGACCAGGCCGAGCCGCCGAACTCCTCGCGGGTGTCGCCCAGCAGGTAGAGGAGCTGGCCCTCTTCCTGGAAGGCGACCGGGGTGCGGCGGGCGACGTCGTCGATGACGCCCAGCACGGCCACGACCGGAGTCGGGTGGATGGCGACCTCGCCGGTCTGGTTGTACAGCGAGACGTTGCCGCCGGTCACCGGGGTGCCCAGCTGCTGGCAGGCGTCGGCCAGACCACGGATCGCCTCGGCGAACTGCCACATGACGGCCGGGTCCTCGGGCGAGCCGAAGTTCAGGCAGTCGGAGACGGCGAGCGGCTTGGCGCCGGTGGTGGCGACGTTCCGGTACGCCTCGGCGAGGGCCAGCTGCGCGCCCGCGTACGGGTCGAGCTTGGCGTAGCGGCCGTTGCCGTCGGTCGCGATGGCGACGCCGAGCCCGGTCTCCTCGTCGATGCGGATCATGCCCGAGTCCTCGGGCTGCGCCAGCACCGTGTTGCCCTGCACGAAGTGGTCGTACTGGGAGGTGATCCAGGACTTGGAGGCCTGGTTCGGGGAGGACACCAGCCGGAGGACCTGGTCCTTCAGTTCCTCGCTCGTCTCCGGGCGGGGCAGCTTGTTCGCGTCGTCGGCCTGGAGCGCGTCCTGCCAGGACGGGCGGGCGTAGGGGCGCTCGTAGACCGGGCCGTCGTGCGCGACCGTGCGCGGGTCGACGTCGACGATCTTGCCGCCGTGCCAGAAGATCTCCAGGCGGTCGCCGTCGGTGACCTCACCGATGACGGTGGCGATGACGTCCCACTTGTCGCAGATCTCCAGGAAGCGGTCGACCTTCGCCGGCTCGACGACCGCGCACATGCGTTCCTGCGACTCGCTCATGAGGATCTCCTCGGGCGAGAGCGTGGAGTCGCGCAGCGGTACATCGTCCAGGGTGACGCGCATGCCGCCGGAGCCGTTGGACGCCAACTCGCTGGTGGCGCAGGACAGACCGGCCGCGCCGAGGTCCTGGATGCCGACGACCAGCTTCTCGGCGAAGGCCTCCAGGGTGCACTCGATGAGGAGCTTCTCCTGGAAGGGGTCACCGACCTGGACGGCGGGACGCTTCGACGGCTTGGCGTCGTCGAAGGTCTCCGAGGCGAGGATCGACGCGCCGCCGATGCCGTCGCCGCCCGTGCGGGCCCCGTACAGGATGACCTTGTTGCCCGTGCCGGACGCCTTCGCGAGGTGGATGTCCTCGTGCCGCATGACGCCGATGGCACCGGCGTTGACCAGCGGGTTGCCCTGGTAGCAGGCGTCGAAGACGACCTCGCCGCCGATGTTGGGCAGGCCCAGGCAGTTGCCGTAGCCGCCGATGCCCGCGACGACGCCCGGCAGGACGCGCTTGGTGTCGGGGTGGTCGGCCGCGCCGAAACGCAGCGGGTCGACGACCGCGACCGGACGGGCGCCCATCGCGATGATGTCGCGCACGATGCCGCCGACGCCGGTGGCCGCGCCCTGGTAGGGCTCGACGTACGACGGGTGGTTGTGCGACTCGACCTTGAAGGTGACCGCGTAGCCCTGGCCGACGTCGACGACACCGGCGTTCTCGCCGATGCCGACGAGCAGCGCGTCGGACTGCGGGGCCTTCTCGCCGAACTGGCGGAGGTGGACCTTCGAGGACTTGTAGGAGCAGTGCTCGGACCACATGACGGAGTACATCGCGAGCTCGGCGCCGGTGGGCCGGCGGCCGAGGATCTCGACGACGCGCTCGTACTCGTCCTTCTTCAGGCCCAGTTCGGCCCAGGGCAGCTCGACGTCGGGGGTCGCGGCCGCGTTCTCGACCGTGTCCAGAGGCGTGCGGCTCATGCGTTGACCAGCTTCTTGAGGATCGAGGTGAAGAAGGGGAGGCCGTCGGTGCGGCCGGAGCCGACGAGCGGCTCGACGGCGTGCTCCGGGTGCGGCATCAGACCGACGACGTTGCCCGCCTCGTTCGTGATGCCGGCGATGTCGCGCAGCGAGCCGTTCGGGTTGACGTCCACGTAACGGAACGCGACCCGGCCTTCGGCCTCCAGCATGTCGAGCGTGTGCTCGTCGGCGACGTACCGGCCGTCCATGTTCTTCAGCGGGATGTGGATCTCCTGGCCGGCCGTGTAGTCGGCGGTCCAGGCGGTCCCCGCGTTCTCCACCCGCAGCTTCTGGTCACGGCAGATGAAGTGGAGGTGGTTGTTGCCGAGCATCGCGCCGGGGAGGAGGTGCGCCTCGGTGAGGACCTGGAAGCCGTTGCAGATGCCGAGAACCGGCATTCCGGACTTCGCCTGCTCGATGACGGTCTCCATCACCGGCGAGAAGCGCGAGATGGCGCCGGCCCGCAGATAGTCGCCGTACGAGAAACCGCCGGGCAGCACCACGGCGTCGACCTGCTTGAGGTCCTTGTCCTTGTGCCAGAGAGCGACGGGTTCGGCACCGGCCAGCTTGATCGCGCGCTGCGTGTCGCGGTCGTCGAGGCTGCCCGGAAAGGTGACGACTCCAATACGAGCGGTCACTTTCCGGCCTCCGCGACTTCCTCGACCTTGACGGTGAAGTCCTCGATCACGGTGTTGGCGAGGAAGGATTCCGCCAGTTCGTGGATGCGGGCGAGCGCGGCGTCGTCCACCGGTCCGTCCACTTCCAGTTCGAATCGCTTTCCCTGACGGACGTCGGAGACACCTTCGAAACCGAGGCGCGGCAGTGCACGCTGCACCGCCTGGCCCTGGGGGTCGAGGATCTCCGGCTTGAGCATGACGTCGACTACGACGCGTGCCACTGGCACTCCCGGTGTGTGGTGCTGAGCAGGTCCCTTCAGACTACCCGCACAAAATTTCTACTCGCGTAGATTCGTAGAATCCTACGTGACCCCGATCACGATCCCGCATCGGCGCGGGGGCATGCACGGAAAATCCTGGGAAAAACCGCAGAAGAACGGCAGGGCCCCATTGCCTTCGGACACGCGGAAGGATTTTGTTGGGCTTCACAATGCAATGCCGGGCACTGTACAAAGGAATTGGCAATAGCCGATACTTTGCTCAATAACAGCCGGACAGTCGACATCTCCCCGACAACTCCGTGACGTCCATGCACGTCATGACCGTTGATCGCGGAGGTGTCGCACGAAGGGACCGATATTCGTGGCGCAGCGTGTCGTGGTCACTCTCTTTGACGACATCGACGGCTCGGAAGCGGCGGAGACGATCGCCTTCGGACTCGACGGCAAGTCGTACGAGATCGACCTCAATCCAGCGAATGCCAAGAAACTGCGTGAGGCGCTCGAGCCCTACCTCGAGGCCGGCCGCAAGCAGTCGAAGTCCGGGAAGGCGTACACGCACACCGCGCTGACGCCCGACCCGGCCGCGGTCCGCGCCTGGGCCCGCTCCAACAAGATGGACGTGCCGCCGCGCGGCCGGATCCCCAAGAAGGTCTACGAGGCGTTCGCCGAGGCGCACTGAGCGGGCACCACCCCCCGCGGCTGCCCACGAGACCCCTCCACGGACCCCTCGGACAACCGACTTGCGCTGACCCCCCGCTGGTCAGCTAGAGTCTGGAACACGCCGAGGGGCAAGGCCGAAAGACCCGAACCCCGAGGAGTCTTGCGGGTGTAGTTCAGTAGCAGAACATCCCCCTTCCAGGGGGAAGGCGCAGTGTGCAATTCCTGTCACCCGCTCTGCATCGCCTACCGATCACGGTTGTTGATCAGGTAGGGTGGTGCTCGCGCCGATCGGTGGAAGCCGGTCGGAGGCAATGCGGACGTAGCTCAGTTGGTAGAGCGCAACCTTGCCAAGGTTGAGGTCGCCAGTTCGAACCTGGTCGTCCGCTCCACAAAGGAAAGGCCCCGGTCAGTTGACCGGGGCCTTTCTCGTGTTCGCGTATCACCGGCCACTCGTGTGCGGGTGCCGTCTGACATTTGTCATGCGGAGTGATGACACCGCGCACTGCTGCCGGAACCCGTCCGCCGGGACGCTGATTTCATGAACACGAACGAGCACGATGACGTGATTGAGGTCACTGATCTGCGGCGCGTGTACGGGGGCGCCGGAAGGGATTTCGAGGCGGTGCGCGGAGTCACCTTCTCCGTGGGCCGCGGTGAGCTCTTCGCTCTCCTCGGTACCAACGGCGCGGGAAAGACATCCACCGTCGAACTGATCGAGGGTCTCGCTCCCCCGGCCGGCGGACGCGTACGGGTCCTCGGGCACGATCCCTACACGGACCGGGCGGCCGTACGGCCCCGCATCGGCGTGATGCTTCAGGAGGGCGGCTTCCCCTCCGAGCTGACGGTCGCGGAGACCGTCCGCATGTGGGCGGCGTGCACCAGCGGAGCCCGGCCCACCGAACAGGCGCTGGACCTGGTCGGCCTCGCGCACCGGTCCGGCGTACGCGTGAAGCAGTTGTCCGGGGGTGAGAAGCGACGCCTGGACCTGGCGCTCGCGCTGCTCGGCCGCCCCGAGATCCTCTTCCTCGACGAGCCGACGACCGGACTCGACGTGGAAGGCCGCCGGAGCACCTGGGAGTTGGTGCGCGAGCTGCGCGACGGCGGGACCACGGTCCTGCTGACCACCCACTATCTGGAAGAGGCGGAGGAACTCGCCGACCGGCTGGCGATCCTCCACGAAGGACACATCGCGGCCATCGGCACCCCGGCCGAGGTCACCGCCTCCCAGCCGTCGCGCATCTCCTTCGAACTGCCCGACGGCTACTTCCCCGGCGACCTGCCCCCGCTGGCCGGACTCGGGGTGAGCGGCCATGAGACGGCGGGCCGTGTGATCAAGCTGCGCACGAACGAGCTGCAACGGACGGCGACCGCCCTGCTGGTGTGGGCCGAGCGGGCGCGGGTCGAGCTGCGGGGGCTCGATGTGCGCCCGGCCTCCCTGGAGGAGGCGTTCCTGCGGATCGCGCGCGAGGCCGCCACGCGGGGCGCGGAGCGGACAGCGACGGCGGGGCCACCCGGCGCGAGGACGGCGGGGCCGATCACGGACGCCCGGAACAGGGGGACAGCATGACCGGAACGGCAGTCACGACCGGGACCGGCACGGCCGGGACCACGACCGCGGGGCGGACGATCGCGCTGGCTCGCGCCGAGCTGACGCTGCTCGGCCGCACCAAGGCGACGCTGGCCGCGGCGGTGTTCGTACCGCTGACGTTGCCGTTCACGCTCCGCTCGACCGTCGATCAGATGGACCTGAAGGGCACCGGACTCACCGTCGGCGCGATCCTGCTCCCCTCCGCAATCGGCTTCTCGCTCCTCTTCGCCGTCTACAGCTCCCTGGTGACCGTGTACGCGGCCCGCCGGGAAGAACTCGTCCTCAAGCGGCTGCGTACCGGTGAACTGCGGGACACGGAGATCCTCGCGGGCGCCGCGCTGCCCTCGGTGGCGATCGGCCTCGCCCAGTGCCTGATCCTGACCGTCGCCTGTCAGGTGACGCTCGGTGTCGGAGCACCCAGGTCACCCCATCTCGTCCTGCTGGGGCTGCTGTTGGCGCTCGTCACCTGGCCCGCCCTCGCGGCCGTCACCGCAGGCTTCAGCCGGAGCATCGAGGGCGCCCAGGTCGCGGCCATGCCCCTGACCCTGGTGTCGCTGGCCGGCTCCGGGACCTTCGTCCCCCTGGACATGCTGCCCGACGGCATGGCCTCCTTCTGCGAACTGCTGCCCCTCACCCCGGTGATCACCCTGATCCGCGGCGGCTGGACGGGGCACCTCTCCGCCCACGACACCGTGGGCGCCGTCGTCACCGCGGTGGCCTGGACGGTGATCGCGGTGTTTGCTGTACGACGGTGGTTCCGCTGGGAGCCGCGGCGATGACCACGGACGCGGGGGCGGGCATGACCAGACCGGCGGGCTGGTGGCGGGGCAAGAGCACACCGGCGAAGGTCGAGACGTACACACGGTGGTCGTTCCACTTCTTCGCCGTGATCGAGGCCGCCTCGATCGGGCTGCCGATCTTCGGGAACGTGTCGACGGCGCGGTCCTGGACCCTCTTCCTGCTGGTGTGCGGGCACTCCGTGCTCTGCGCAGTGACCGCCTCGCGGGCGCTGGACCGGGCACGCGGCACCAGGGAGGAGATCAGGCGGACGCTGATCGCGCTGGTCGCGGGCACCGCCGTGGTGGCCGTCGTGGGGGTCGTCCTCTCGGGCAGCCCCTGGCGCCCCGCGAGCGACGGCGAGTTCCTGGTCGCTTCCTCCCTGTTCGTCGGTGTCACGGCGTTCGGCACGGGCACCTTCGCGCTCGGGACACGCGACAGACGCCGGATGGCGTACGCCGTGCTCGGCGCGTCCGCGGGTGCCGGCGCGCTCTCCCTGCCCCTCGGCTTCGCGGGCCCCGCCGCACTGATCACCGCCGTCCTGGTCCTGCTCACTGCCGGATTCCTCACCTTCACCGCCGCCTTCTCCGTCTGGCTGCTCAACGCCGTCTACGAACTCGACGAGGCCCGCGAGACCCGCGCCCGGCTCGCCGTCGCCGAGGAGCGGCTGCGCTTCGGCCGCGATCTGCACGACGTGATGGGCCGCAACCTCGCGGTGATCGCCCTCAAGAGCGAGCTCGCCGTGCAGCTGGCCAGGCGGGGGCGCATCGAGGCCGTGGACCAGATGACCGAGGTGCAGCGGATAGCGCGGGAGTCCCAGCGGGAGGTGCGTGAGGTCGTACGGGGATACCGCGATGCCGACCTGACCACCGAACTGGCCGGAGCGCAGGGCGTGCTGACCGCGGCGGGCATCGACTGCGTCATCACCGGCACGGCCGCGGGCCTGCCCGTACCGGTCCAGTCGGCGCTCGGCTGGGTCGTCCGGGAGGCGACCACGAATGTACTGCGGCACGGGGACGCCAGAAGCTGCGCGCTGGCCCTGCGGGTGACGGAGGAGCGGGTGACACTCACCGTCGAGAACGACGGGGCGCCGGACGGGACGGAGCCGGGCCCCGGGCCGGACGGGGGCTCCGGACCGGGGAGAGGCTCCGGACTCGTGGGACTCCGGGAGCGGCTGGGGGAGGTGGACGGAGTGCTGCGGGCCGGCGCGAGCGGTGGGGTGTTCCGGCTGACGGCGGACGTACCGCTGTCGCCCGCCCCGGACGGAGAACGGCCGTCCCTCCCGTCCGTTCCGCACCAGATGAGGGAGGCCACCCCATGACGGCCGTGTCGCCGGGCGCTGCGACGCCCGTACCTCCCGTGCGGCTGCTGCTCGCCGACGACGAGCATCTGATCCGGGGAGCCCTGGCCGCGCTGCTCGGGCTGGAGGACGACCTGGTCGTGGTGGCCGAGGCGGCGACCGGACCGGAGGCACTGGCGATGGCGCGGGCGCATGAGCCCGATGTCGCCGTCCTGGATCTTCAGATGCCGGGGGCGGACGGTGTGAGCGTGGCCACATCCCTGCGGGCCGAACTGCCGGGCTGCCAGGTGCTGATCGTGACGAGTCACGGGCGGCCGGGCCATCTGAAGCGGGCGCTCGCGGCGGGTGTACGGGGGTTCGTCCCGAAGACGGTCAGTGCGCGGCGGCTTGCGGAGATCATCCGTACGGTGCACGCGGGAAACCGTTATGTGGACCCGGAGTTGGCCGCCGACGCGATCTCCGCCGGGGACTCGCCGCTGACCGCGCGCGAGGCCGAGGTACTCGAATTGGCCGCCGACGGGGCGCCCGTGGCGGAGATCGCGGAGCGGGCCGCGCTGTCCCAGGGGACCGTGCGGAACTATCTGTCGTCGGCCGCGTCCAAGCTGGGGGCGGAGAATCGGCACGCGGCGGTGCGTCTCGCGCGGGCGCGAGGTTGGGTATAGTGGCTGTCGCGCCACGGCGCATGCGGACGTAGCTCAGTTGGTAGAGCGCAACCTTGCCAAGGTTGAGGTCGCCAGTTCGAACCTGGTCGTCCGCTCCGGAAAGAAGCCCCCGACCTCAGGTCGGGGGCTTCTTCGTGTCTGCCTACCGGGGCCGGAAACCCTTCGGG
>NZ_JBHWVI010000089.1:0-31646 GCF_042737005.1 Streptomyces sp. NPDC060027 | reverse complement strand
CCATGGGGCCGGTCCGGCGGAACCGGCCTCATCGGGCCGGGGCCTGTGGGGACCGGGCCCTGTAGGGCCGGACGCGGCCGGCTGCACGGAGGCTCGCCTGTCACGAGGCCCGGCCGGGCCGTCACCACGACAGCCGGGGCCTCGGTCAGCCGCGCGTGAGTCGGAGCGTCACCAGCTCGAACGGGCGCAGCCGCAGGCTGATCCGGTCGCCGTCGCGCGTCGGGGACGCGGCGTCCGTGAGCGGCCGCTCCAGCAGGTCCGTCACGGTGACCTCCCCTACCTCGAAGCCGGCCGTCAGCGTGGCCTTCGTGCGGCCGCCACGCGACTCGTGGAAGCGGACGACCACATCGCCGCTGCCGTCGTCGGCCAGCTTCACCGCCGTCACGACGACCGCGTCCTGGTCGACGGTGACCAGCGGCGCGACCTCGCGTGCACCGCTCACCCGCCGCTCCGGCAGGTTGATCCGCCAGCCCTCGCGCACCGCGTCCCCGATGGCGGCGCCCGGTACGAGCGCGTGCCGGAAGCGGTGCACGCCCTGGTCGGTCTCCGGGTCGGGGAAACGCGGGGCGCGCAGCAGCGAGACACGCACGGTGGTGGTCGTACCGGAGTCGCTGTCCCGCACGGCGCGGGTGACGTCGTGGCCGTACGTCGAGTCGTTGACCAGGGCGACACCCCATCCCGGTTCCTCGATGTGCACGAAACGGTGGTTGCACGCCTCGAACTTGGCGGACTCCCATGAGGTGTTGGTGTGCGTGGGCCGGTGGAAGTGCCCGAACTGGGTCTCGGACGCGTACCGTTCGGCGTGCACGTCGAGCGGGAAGGCGAGCTTCAGGAACTTCTCGGTCTCGTGCCAGTCCACCTCGGTGTCGATGCCGAGCCGCCGCTCCCCCGGGGCCAGCGACAGCACCTGGGTGACCCGCGACGCCCCGAAGGACCGTACGATCCGGACCGACGCGCCGTCCTCGGCGGGCGCGATCTCGTCCGCCTCGACCAGGTCGGTGACCGTGTTGCGGTAGAACTCGTCGACGTCCCAGGCGTCCCACATGTTCGGGAAGTCGGGGTGGATCTGGAGCAGATTGGCGGCCCGGCCGGGCGCGACCGTCTCCCGTTCCGCCTCCAGGTCGTACGCCGAGACCACGAGTCCCCGCTCGTCGATCTCCACGCGCAGCAGGCCGTTGTCGAGGACGTGGCCTCCGCCGGTACGCGGGGCGAGTCCCACCTCCCCGGCGACGCGCGGCGCGGCGGCGCCGCCCGCCGGGACCCCGTCCCTGCCGTGCGGTGCGGAGTTGAACACCAGCGCCGTCGAGCCGTCGCCGGCCAGCGCCTGCTGGGCGGCGTCGATGACGGCGCCCAGTTCCTCGGCGACCCGCTCATAGGTCCGCCGGGCCTCCCGGTGGACCCAGGCGATGGAGGAACCGGGCAGGATGTCGTGGAACTGGTGGAGCAGTACGGTCTTCCAGAGCCGGTCCAACTCCGCGTACGGGTAGGGGAATCCGGTGCGCACGGCGGCGGTCGCAGCCCAGAGTTCGGCCTCCCGCAGGAGGTGCTCGCTGCGCCGGTTGCCCTGCTTGGTCTTCGCCTGACTGGTGAGGGTGGCGCGGTGCAGCTCCAGGTAGAGCTCGCCGACCCACACGGGCGCGTCGGGGTATTCGGCCTCGGCCTTGCGGAAGAAGTCCTCGGGGGTCTCCCACACCACGGTCGCCGAGCCTTCGAGGTCGCGCAGCCGGGCCGCCTTGGCGATCATCTCGCGTGTGGTGCCGCCGCCTCCGTCGCCCCAGCCGGTGGGGGCGAGGGAGTGCCGGGCGACGCCCTTGTCCTTGAAGTTGTTCGCCGCGTGGGCGATCTCGCTGCCCTTCATCGAGCAGTTGTAGGTGTCGACGGGCGGGAAGTGCGTGAAGATCCGGGTACCGTCGATGCCCTCCCACCGGAAGGTGTGGTGGGGGAACCTGTTGGTCTGCGACCACGAGATCTTCTGTGTCAGCAGCCACTTGGAGCCGGCCGCCTTGATGATCTGCGGGAGTCCGGCGGCGAAGCCGAAGGTGTCGGGCAGCCAGGCCTCGTCGTTCTCGACACCGAACTCGTCGAGGAAGAAGCGCTTGCCGTGCACGAACTGACGGGCCATCGCCTCCGAGCCCGGCATGTTGGTGTCCGACTCGACCCACATGCCTCCGGCGGGCACGAACCGCCCGTCGGCCACCGCCTTCTTCACCCGGGCCCACACCTCGGGCCGGTGGTCCCGCACCCAGGCCCATTGCTGGGCCTGGGACATGGCGAAGACGAAGTCGGGCTCGGCCTCCAGGAGCGCGGTCATGTTGGACGTGGTCCGGGCCACCTTGCGGACGGTCTCGCGCAGCGGCCACAACCAGGCGGAGTCGATGTGCGCGTGGCCGACGGCGCTGATCCGGTGGGCCGACGGCACGGCGGGCGCCGCCAGGACGTCCCGGAGCCGTGAACGCGCCGCGTCCGCGGTGCCGTTGACGTCCTGGAGTTCCACCGCGTCCAGGGCCCGCTCCACCGCGCGCAGGATGTCCCAGCGCCGCGCGGACTCCACCGGGAGCTCGGCCATCAGCTCGCCGAGGACCTCCAGGTCGTTGACGAGCTGCCACACGGTCTCGTCGAAGACGGCGAGGTCCATCCGCTCCAGCCGGTACTGCGGCTCGCTGCCCGCCGTCTCCTTGTCTCCCAACCGGGTGGGCAGGAAGGGGTGGTAGTCGAGGATCACCGGGTTGGAGGCGGCCTCGATGTGCAGCCGGACCTGTTCGCCGCCCTCGACCGGGGCGCCGATCCGCACCCACTGATTGCGAGGGTTGAGGCCCTTCACGGGGGTGCCGTCGGGCCGGTAGACGAGTCCCTCGCACTGGAAGCCGGGCATGTTCTCGTCGAAGCCGAGGTCGAGCAGGGCCTCCACCGTCCGGCCGGCCCATGCCCGGGGAACGGTCCCGGTCACCCGGAACCAGCTGGTGCCCCACGGAGCACCCCAGCGCGCGCCCACCTCGATCGGTTCCGGCGTGGCGGCGAGGCCTTCGTCGACCGGGACGGGCTCGCCCGGCGCGTTCCACACCGCCACCTCCAGCGGCACGGACTCGGGGTACACGGCCGGACGGATGCGTTCGTCCAGGACGCGCTTGAGGCGGGCTTCGACCAGCGTGCGGTCGTCATGCATGTGAGTGCTCCGTGGGGTGAGGGTGAAGGTGCGGGCTACCAGGTGTGGGTGGTCGTCGCGGGGGTCGAGACGGTGAACAGCTCCCCCACCGACCGCAGTTCGAAGCGCGCGGCCGCCTCGCCCTGCTCGGGGGCGAGACCGCCGACGTGGAAGGCGCGCTGGCAGGTTCCGCCGAGGAAGCGGCGCGTGCCGTCGGGAAGGATCCGGTACAGCTCGTAGTGGCGTACGGCCGACGCCACTTCCTCGCCGACCGGGCCGGGGGCTGCCTCCCAGGCGAGCCGCAGGCTGCCGCCGTCGGCGTCGGTGATCCGCAGGCCGGTGGGCGCGTCGGGGGTCACGACCGCGTCCCGGACGGCGAGTCCTCCGAGCCGCCAGCGCACCGGGGCTCCGGCCCCGGTCAGCCGGACGCCGAGGGCCCGGACGGTCCCCGACAGCCCGGTGAGCGGCACGGTGGAGGTCCCCCAGCCGCCGCCCGACGCCAGCGGGAAGTAGGTGTACGGGGGCGCCCCGCCGGCCGCGTCCGGGTCGGCCGTGGCGACGGCGAGTTCCAGGGACGCGTCGCCCGTGTCGGTGCGGTGGGTCAGCTCGACGACCGTGTCCGGGCCGAGCGGGAGGCGCGTCGCGTACAGGTCCAGAGTGGCCGGCGCGTCGAGGTCGCCGGAGACCAGGAGGCTGCTGCCGCCGCGCCAGGCGTCCGCGAAGTCGAAGGCCACCGTGGGGCGTCGGCCGGTGGTGCGGACCACCCAGCGGCGGGAGGGCAGCCGGTCCTGGAGACCGAGATGGTTCCAGGCGGCGTCGGAGGTCACGCTGCCGTCCTCGTACCACTTCAGGCCGTGGCCGGTGTTGAAGGCGGTCGCGAAGGGGAGGGAGGTGACCGTGGAGCGGTCGGCGACGGAGACGGCGGGCGCCCGCCATCGCGCCGTCGGGTCGGGTCGCGCGGGGTCGAGGGACGCGCCGGTCCAGAACGCGTCGTCGGCGGCGTGGAAGTCGCCGGGTGTGCGGCTCGCGGGAAGGTGGTTGCGGGTCCACTCGGGCCGGTAGAAGCCGATGGAGGTGACGTGCGCCGTGGTCGTCGGCACGATGGCATCCCAGTTCACGGAGGCGTTCGTGCCGTTGGCCTCGACGTCGACTCCGGCCCACAACTCGTACCGGTCGCGGCCGAGTTGCTGAGCGGTCGTCCCGGAGGAGGCGAGGCTGCTCCGGGACCAGCGGAAGTCGAGGAACATCGAGTCGGCGGCCTGGAAGAAGGTCTTGTTCTGGTTGTTCAACGCCCCCTGCCAGTTCACCGTGCCGTTCACGGTCATCGAGTCGTACCAGGTGACGCGCTGCCCCTCGGCCGCACCGAGTGCCTTCAGCTCGCGCAGGAAGCCGAGCATGTCGGCGGCGAGCGCGGCGTTCCCGCCGCCGGTCTCGGCGTTGATGAACCAGCCGTCGAAGCCGTACGCGGCGGCGACCGCGACGAGTCGCGCGGCCAGCGGGAAGTGCCCGGCGGAGTCCTTCTGGACCAGGTCGCGGGTCCACTGCAGCTGGCCGCCGTAGGCGACGGGCGGCAGGAACACATTGCCGAGCACGGGTACGCCGTGGCGGTGGGCGGCGTCCACGATCGGCGCGTTGGGCGCGAGGATCAGCCCCTCGCCCGACGAGCCGCCCCAGAAGACGAGTTCGTCGACGTACGCCCAGTGGGTGAGCGCGTAGTAGTCGGCGGTGGCCGCGCCCTGGGAGGGGTTGGCCGAGGTGGGTCCGAAGGAGACCAGGGACTGGACGCGGGCCTGGCCGGAGCGGGCCGTGGTGTTAGCGGGCACCGGGGTGAAGCGGGTGGCGAGCGGCACGGTGGCGGCGTTGAAGGCCAGGTCCGTGTCGCCGGCGGCGCTCCATGCCTTCAGGCTGCGCCAGGTGACACCCGTGCCGGGGGTGCCCGAGGGCAGCGAGTCGGGGTACCAGTAGGAGGCGTACGGCTGGAGGTCGCGGCCGGCCGCCGCGGCCGTGCCGGGCAGGCCGGGGAGGAGTCCGGCGGCGGCGCCGGCTCCGGCGAGCAGGACGGTGCGTCTGCTGAGGTTCACGGTGTGCTCCGTATCGTTGGGGGACGGACTACGGTGCTGGGGTCAAGCGGTGACCTGACCCGGTGTGACGACCTCGGTGATGCCGCGTGCGGCGAGGTGTTCCCGGTCGGCGGCGCGGCTCGCGAGGACAGTGGTGGGGCGGACCCCGTCGGCGGTCAGCCGGGCGAAGGCCTCGAAGACGGGTCCGCCCGGCGCGCAGACCGAACGGCCCGGCGCGGTGTCGACGGCCAGCGCGGTGGTGCGCGCGGCGGGTGCGCCCGTACGGCCCTCCTTGACGATCCTCGCGATGGCCTCCCCGGCTGGCTTGGTCCGCCGGTCGCTCGTCAACAGGCCTAGGCTGTATTCGAGTTCGGGGAAGTCGGCGAGGTCGCGGCTGACGTCGTGCGAGCACCACCAAGTCACGCCCCACAGGTCGGGGCAGTCCAGGGCGGCCGCGACGGTCGCCTCGGTGAAGGCGGCCGCGTGCTCGGCGGGGATCAGCGGGGCCGGGGCGCCGACCTCCTGGAGCCAGACCGGCCGGTGCGGGTCGTCCGCCCAGGCCTTGGACAGCTCGATCAGGTAGGCGGCGTGATGCTCGGTGGCGACGCCGGTGCGGCCGTGACGCTGTGCCGTTCCGTTGAACACCCATGAGTGCACGGCGGTCATCGCGCCGAGCCGGGCCGAGTGACCGGGCGTGAACGGCTGGTCGTCCTGGTACCAGGCGGCGTCGTACGAGGCGTGCAGATGCGCCTTGCCCGGGGCGCCCTCCTCGCAGGCGGCCAGCAGGCGCCGCAGCCACGCCTCGGCCTGGTCGGCGGTGACGCGGTCCGGGTCGGGGTGCGGCCCGGCCGCGAACTGGTTGACCTCGTTGCCGATCGTCATGCCGATGAAGTTCGGCCGGTCGGCGAGGGCGGCGGCCAGGGTGCGCAGGTACTCCGCCTCCCCGTCGACCACGTCCGGGTCGGTGAAGATGTTCCGCCGGTGCCAGGTCCGCGTCCAGGCCGGCAGGAAGTCGAAGCTCGACAGATGTCCTTGCAGGCCGTCCACGTTGACGTCGAGTCCCCGCTCACCGGCCGCGTCGGCGAGCGCGACGAGCTGTTCGACGGCCCGCGGGCGGATCAGCGTCCGGTTGGGCTGGAAGTAGGGCCACAGCGGGAAGACCCGGATGTGGTCCAGGCCGAGCGCGGCGACGGAGTCGAGATCGGCGCGCACGGAGTCCAGGTCGAAGTCGAGCCAGTGGTGGAACCACCCGGCACTCGGGGTGTAGTTGACGCCGAAGCGCACGGCAGGAGGCATACGGGATCCTCGCGAATCGGAGGTACGGGAGTGCGGAGATACGGGAGTGCCGAGGTGCGGAGGTGCGGGAGCGCCGGATCGGCGGCGCAACAGCCCCTCGGCCGTCAGCCCTTCACGGCTCCCTCGCCCACACCGCGGAAGAAGTACCGCTGGAGACAGGCGAAGAGGGCGATCAGGGGGGCCACGGCGATGATCGTGCCCGCGGCGACGAGCCGTTCGTCGTTGGCGAAGGTGCCGTGCAGATAGTTGAGTCCGATGGTCAGGGTGAACTTCGACGGATCGCTGAGCACGATGAGCGGCCACAGGAAGTCGTCCCAGGCCCCCATGAAGGCGAAGATCGCGACGACGGCGAGGGTCCCCTTCACCGAGGGCAGCGCGATCCGCAGGAACCGCTGCCAGACGTTGGCCCCGTCGACGAAGGCCGCCTCCTCGATCTCGTAGGGGAGGTTGAGGAAGGCGTTGCGCATCAGCAGCACGTTCATCGCGCCGACGCAGCCGGGCAGGACGACCCCGATCAGCGTGTTGTTCAGACCGAGCTCCCGCATGGTCGTGAACTGGGCGATGATGATGCCTTCGACGGGCACCAGCATGGCGAGGATGAAGACCAGGGTGGCCACGCGCCGGCCTCGGTAGCGCAACCGGGCCAGGGCGTAGCCCGCGAGTGCCGAACCGACGCAGTTGGTGACGACGTTGGCGCCGGCGACCTTGAGCGAGTTGAACACGTAGTCCCACACCGGGATGGTGTCGGCGACCCGCTGGTAGTTGTGCAGGGTCGGGTCGTCGGGGAGGAACGTGGGCGGCGAGCTGAAGATGTCCTCGGTCGGTCCCTTGAGCGAGGTGGACAGCTGCCACAGGAACGGGCCCACGGTGAGGGCGAGGACGGCGAGCAACAGCAGGTAGCGCAGGGCGAGTTCCCAAGCGCGGACGCGGCGTCCGTGGTCGTCGGTGACACGACGGCGGGGCGGGCGCTCCGCCCCCGGCCGCCGCTCGGCGGGACGCACCTTCTCCGGCGCGCTCACGCGTCCTCCTTCCGGTCGGCGCGCAGTACGAGCAGCATGAGCGCGACGGTGACGACGAAGACGACGACCGAGATGGCGGACGCGTAGCCGACCCGGCCGGTCAGTCCGGTGCCGGTGCGCTGCACGAGCATGACGAGGGTGGTGTCCTCGCCCGCCGGGCCGCCGTCCGGGCCCGCCATCAGGTACACCTCGGAGAACACCTTGAAGGCGGCGACCGAGGAGAGCGCGGCGACCAGCACCATGGTGGAGCGGACGGCGGGCACGGTGACCGTGAGGAAGCGGCGCACCGCGCCCGCGCCGTCCACCGAGGCCGCTTCGTGCAGTTCGCGCGGCACATTGGCGAGCGCGGCCAGGTAAATGATCATGTAGTAGCCGAGGCCCTTCCAGACCGTGACGGCCATGGCGCTGAGCAGGAGCAGCCATTGGTCGCTGAGGAAGCCGACCTTGCCCACTCCGATCGCCTCCAGCAGCGCGTTCACCAGCCCGCGCTCGTCCAGGAGCCACACCCAGATGAGCCCGACCACGACGATCGACGCGACGACCGGGGTGTAGAAGGCCGACCGGAAGAAGGTGATGCCGGGGATGTTCTTCTGGACGAGGAGAGCGAGCAGCAGCGGCAGGAGCACGAGCGCGGGGACCACCCCGAGGACGTACAGCGTGCTGTTGCGCAGCCCGGTCCAGAACATCTCGTCGTGCAGCAGCTCCCGGAAGTTGGCGAGGCCCACGAACTCGCCGGGGATCAGGGTGCGGCGGTCGGTGAAGGAGTTGATCACCGTCGAGACGAACGGATACAGGATGAAGACGCCCACGACCAGGAGGCCGGGTGCGGCGAACAGCCAGGGACTGCCGGCCAGTTGCCGCCGCACCCGGGTCCCGGACGGCCGGACCCGTTCGCCGGGCCGCCGCCCCGGGGAAGGGGACCTGGTCTCCCTCGCGAGGGGCCGGGGTTCCCGCACGGTGCTGGAGGATCGCGCCATGTCCGCTCAGCCCTGCTGCCGGAGCAGCGTGTCGCAGGCCTTGACAGCGTTGTCAAGTGCCGTCTTGGGGCTCTCCTTGCCCTGGAGCGCCTTGGCGACCTCGTTGCGCAGCGCCGTCTTCATCTGCTCGCTGAACAGGACCGGCGTGTAATTGACCGCGTTCTTCAGCGACTTGGCGGCGGCGATCCGCACCCGCGTCTCGTCGGTGCCGTCCTCCTCGGTGAAGTACGGGTCGTCCAGGGATCCCGCGGTGCTCGGGAAGATCGCGACCTTCTTGGCGAAGGACATCTGGTTCCGCGCGTCGGTGACGTAGTGCGCGAAGGCGACGGCGGCCGGGGTGCGCTTGGTGCGCGAGTTGACCATCACGCCCATCACGTACATGTTCACCTTGCCGGTGCTGGTGATCTGGTCCGTGATGCCGATGTTCTTGTAGAGCTTCGGCGCCTGCTTCTTGAAGTTGCCGAGGTCCAGGGCGCTGCCCGGGTTCATGGCGACGGCGCCGGTCAGGAACTTCTTGCCGGACGACTCCGGGGTGGCGGTCAGCGCCTGTGCGTCGAGCGCCTTGGCGTCGTACAACTTCTTGTACTTGGTGAGGAGTTCGATTCCCTTGGTGTCGTTGAAGGAGAACGCGGTGCCCTCCTTGTTCATCAGCTCGACGCCGTAGCGGCCGAAGTCCTCGATGGTGGGCACATTGGCGAGGGTGGCGACCTTGCCGTCGCTCTTCTTCGCCAGCTGGAGCGCGTCCGCGAAGAGTTCGCCGTACGTCGTCGGCGGCTCGGCCGCGTCGAGGCCGGCCTCCCGGAAGAGCGACTTGTTGTAGAAGAGCGGGCCGGTGTTGAGGTACCAGGGGAAGGCGTACGTGCCGGTCATGCCCGGGACCTGGTGGCCGGCCCAGGCGCCGTCCAGGTACTCCTTCTTGTACTGGCCGGCGGACTTGTCGAGGTCGAGCGCGAGGCCCGCCTTGGCGAGCGGTGCGACGAGGTCGGGCGAGACGTTGACGACGTCGGGCAGGGTGCCGCCCGCCGCGTCCGCGCTGATCTTGTCGGCGTAGCCCTCGGCGGGCTGGTCGATCCACTTCACGTGGGTGCCGGGGTACTTCTTCTCGAAGTCCGCGATCACGCCCTCGAAGTACGGCTTGAAGCCGGCCCTCAGGTTCCAGGTCTGGAAGGTGATGTCGCCCTCGACCTTGCCGGAGGCGTCCGTCGAGCCGCCGCCGTCGTCACCGGAGCCGCAGGCACTCAGCGGCAGGACGAGGGCGACGGCGGCGGCGACAAGTGCTCTGCGGGGTTTGGGCACGGTGACACGGCTCCCTTGCGGCGTCGGCAGTTGGTGGCGCCAGCGACCATGCCCGGCAGACTTCGGGGAAGT
Source organism: Streptomyces sp. NPDC060027 (assembly GCF_042737005.1). Taxonomy (NCBI): domain Bacteria; kingdom Bacillati; phylum Actinomycetota; class Actinomycetes; order Kitasatosporales; family Streptomycetaceae; genus Streptomyces; species Streptomyces sp. NPDC060027. The sequence continues at coordinate 21,784 of NZ_JBHWVI010000089.1, read as the reverse complement.
CAATGGATTCGAACGGACTAAATGAATCCGCGCAACATTAGTGCAGGTCAGAGCATTGTCACCTGTGACTTGCACACGATCACTAATGCGCTTTAGGGTGCGATCACTCAAGCGCATTAGTGCGCAGCTTCAAGAAATGGGGAGCCACCATGCCGGCCAAGCGGTCCCCCGCGCGCCGCCCGACGATGAAGGACATCGCGCGCCGCGCCGGAGTCTCCGAGAGCGCGGTCTCCTTCGCGCTCAACGACCGGCCCGGCGTCTCCGAGGTCACCCGTGACCGGGTCCGCCGGGTGGCCGAACAGCTCGGATGGCGGCCCAGCACGGCGGCGCGCCAGCTGTCCGGCGAAGGCGCGGCCACCGTCGGCCTGGTGGTGGCACGCCCCGCCGACGCCTTGGGCGTGGACTCGTTCTTCCTTCAGCTGATCTCCGGAATCCAGGAGGTGCTGGCGGAGCGTCATCTCGGCCTGCTCTTCCAGGTGGTCGAGGACGTGGACGCCGAGTGCGCGGTCTACCGGCGCTGGTGGGCGGAGCACCGCGTGGACGGTGTGCTGGTCGTCGACCCGCGCGTGGACGATCCGCGTCCGGGTCTCCTCGACGAGCTGGGTCTGCCCGCCGTGGTGATCGGCGGGGCGCCGGACGCCCGGCATCCGGGACTGTCCACGGTCTGGGCGGACGACGCGGGCGCGATGGCCGCGGTCGTCGACGAGCTGTACGCCCTCGGCCACCGCCGGATCGTGCACATCGCCGGTCTGCCGGGGCTCGCCCACACCGAGCGGCGCATCCGGACGCTGCGCGCCGAGGCGGAGCGGCGGGGCCTGGCCGAGGTCCGCTCGGTGACCACGGACTACTCGGACGCCGAGGGCGCCGCGGTCACCCGCCGCGTGCTGGAGAGTGCCGTCCCGCCGAGCGCCCTGGTCTACGACAACGACGTGATGGCCCTCGCCGGCGTGGCCGCGGCGACGGAGCTGGGCTTCACCGTCCCGGGTGACGTGTCCGTCGTCGCCTGGGAGGACTCCCCGCTGTGCCGCATGGTCAGGCCGTGGCTGTCGGCGCTCTCCCGGGACACGGTCCAGTTCGGCCGCACGGCCGCCCAGGAACTGACCGCGCTCCTGGACGGCGGTCCCGCCCGGACGGTGCGGGTGCCGGTACCCCGGCTCATCGAGCGCGAGAGCACGGGGGCCCGCCGGGCCTGAGCAGGTCCAGTGGCGCGGAGGCCTCCTTGGCGGACGGGCTCATGCGCGGGCGGAGGCCCTCGCGGGCACCTCGGCCGGTGCGCCGCTCGACGCCCGCGAGGGCCGGGCGAAAGGTCCGGGGCCGCGGACTCTCGACGCGGCGCCCCACCTCCGGGCAGAGTGCTCCTCGTAACTACTCGCCAGTACGCCAGTCGTGAGGAGCGCCCGTGACCACCTGGGTCGGCCGGACCGCCACCGAGATCGCCGCAGCCGTACGCGAGAAGCGGGTCACCCCCCACGAGGTGGTGGCCGAACACCTCGCGCGGATCGAACGGCTCGACGACCGTGTCGGCGCCTTCCGCACGGTCCGCGCCGAGGCAGCCCTCGCCGAGGCCGACGCGCTGGCGACCGGGGATCTCGACCGGCTCCCCCTCGCGGGCGTGCCGGTGGCGGTCAAGGACAACCTCGCGGTGCGCGGCGAGTCGAACCGCAACGGATCCGCCGCGACCCCGGACACACCCGCCGACGAGGACCACGTCACGGTGGCCCGGCTGCGCGCGGCGGGCGCCGTCGTGGTCGGCCTGACGAACGTGCCCGAGCTCTGCGTCTTCGGCACCACGGAGGGTGTGTACGGCAGCGCCCGCAACCCCTGGGACCTGTCCCGCACGGCGGGCGGCTCCTCGGGCGGCAGCGCGGCGGCGGTCGCCGCCCGGATGGTGCCGATCGCGCTCGGCAACGACGGGATGGGCTCGCTGCGCATCCCCGCCGCCAACTGCGGTCTGGTCACCCTGAAGCCGGGCCATGGCGTGGTCCCGGCCGGAATCGGCCACGGCGACTGGTTCGGCATGTCGGAGAACGGCCCGCTCGCCACGACGGTCGAGGACGTCCGGCTGCTGTTCTCCCTCCTCGCGGACACCGAGCCGGCACCTCCCGCTGAGCCCGTCACCCGCAGGATCGCCGTGTCGGTGCGCAGCCCGCTGGCCGGTGTCCGCATCACCGGGCCGTATACGAAAGCGGCCAGGGAGGCCGCCGCCCTGCTGGCCGAGGCGGGTCACCAGGTGCGCTCCGCGAACCCGCCGTACCCGCTCTGGCTGAGCACCACCTCTCTCGCGCACTGGACGGCGGGCACCGCGGTGGACGCCGAGGATCTCGACCCGCGCAGACTGGCCCGGCGCACCCGGGTGCACGCCGCGGTCGGACGCCGCTTCGTGACCGGGGTGCGCAAGGGGGCCCGCCGCGAGCAACTGCGCGGCCGCCTGGCGCCGTTCTTCACGGAGCACGACGTGCTGCTCACCCCGGCGCTCGCCCGGCGCAGTCCCGCCTCGGCCGACTGGCACAAGCGGGGCTGGCTGCGCAATCTTCTGGCGAACACCAACTACTCGCCGATGACGCCGCCGTGGAACCTCACCGGCTGGCCCGCGATGTCGGTCCCGTTCGGGACACTGCCGAACGGCGCCCCCTGTGCCGTGCAACTCGTCGGCCTGCCCGGCTCCGAGGCGGCTCTGCTCGATGTGGCCGGACAGCTCGAAGTGCTGCACCCGTGGCGGCGTACCGCACCGCTCGGCTAAGGGCTGTCCCGTAATCCCCGGTGGATCAGCGCGCGGCGTCAGACGCGGTGCATCGCAAGGCCGAGGGTCGTCCTCATGCTGGGTGTATTCGGGCGATCCGACAACGCGGCGTGGGGGTCCCACCCTGCTCGAAGAGCTTGGGGGAGTGCCGTAGCCGCCGTCGTGCGCCCGCCGGGGATTACGGGACAGCCCTTAGGCGCTGCCGTCCTGGGCGACGGAGCCCAACTCGGTCACAGCGCGCGGTACATGATGTGCAGACCCACCGGCCCGTGCCGGGCGTGCTCGTAGGCGTCCGGGACGGTGCCGAGAACGGTGAAGCCGAGCGAAGTCCACAGCCCGACAGCGGGGTTGGTCTCCACGACCGCGTTGAACACCATGCTCCGGTAGCCGTCGGCCTTCGCGGCGGCGAGGACGTGCTCGGCGAGGGCGCGGCCGATACCGCGTCCGCCGTGGTCCGGGTCGACCATGAATCCGGCGTTGGCGACCCGGGCGGCGGGACCGCCGTAGTTCGCGGTGACGTAGGCGGAGGCGACGACGGCGCCGGTGTCGTCCTCGGCGACGTACACACGCTTGCCCGGGCCCGTCCACAGGGCGCGGGCGGCCTCCTCGGAGGTGTCCGGATCCCAGGCGTAGGTCTCGCGGGCGGCGACGATCCGGTGCCAGAAAGGCCAGATCCGCGGCCAGTCGTCGGCCGCGGCTTGTCTGATCAGCATGGGCGCGAGTCTGGCACGCCCATGCCGTCAGCGATCGCGATGGACCCTGGCGTCGGTCAGTCGACGCTGGGCAGGATGTGGGGCTCGGCGAGGTCGTCCTCGTAGCCCGCGAGGCGGATGGGGGCGGACCTGGCCCACACGTCCAGGCTGCCGAGCTTGGTGTCGGTCCCACCGCCAGGGCGCTCCGTCTGTTCCTTGGGGCGCTGATCGCGATTCGTCTTCTCTGGTGTCACCGCGCACTCCTTATGTGTCGGGTAACCCTCGGGACATACGGCACGGTACGCGCCGCTCACCTGACGTCCGCTCGGGTCTGAGTCGAATCAGTTAGGGACGCGGTGGCGCCGGTAACTCGTATGAGAGCAGGCCGTTGTAGCCGGCTTGTCCCGGGACGGACCGTGGGTGTGGGTGGACCCCAGTAAGGCTGTCCGTCGGCTACAGGGTAACCAAATGAGCAGGCCCCTGCTCGATGGGGCTGAAAACTTGAGGTTACTGTCACACGTCATCCAGGACCCATCAGGCCCCGATCTGCGGCGATTTGAAACATGATGCCCGCTTCGCTACCACCCATTCGGCTCAAAACCGACCCTGGGCGTGGGCGTCGGGACCGGCCCACGGGTATGCCTGAAGTCACCGTCGACCCGCACCCGGGGCCCTCGCTTCCGAGCCCGCCTTCGCGCCCGCAAGGAACGCCGCGCAGGAACGCCGCACGGGACTGCCGCACAGGAACGCCGTACAGGACTGCCGCACAGGGCAGTCCCGTGGGACTGCCGCAAAGGAGAGCGGCTCCCGGCGCTCGCCGTCCCGCCCGTCGGGCGGCGAGTCGTCGCCGCCCGAGGGCTGTTGGCTGACGGTCCGTCATGAGACGGTACGCGGATGATGTCGCCGTACTCGCTCCAGGGCAGGGCCGCCATCGTCACCGGGGCCTCGCGCGGGATCGGTCTCGCCGTGGCCGAGGCGCTCGCCGGAGCGGGCGCGCGGGTGTGCGTGACCGCGCGGGATCCGGACGCGGTGCGGCGCGCCGCCGAGCGGGTCGGCGGCATCGGGCTCGCGGGTTCCGTCGCCGACGGGGCGCATCTTGCGGAGCTGACCGCGCTGACGCTCGGCACGTTCGGGCGCGTCGACATCGTGGTCAACAACGCGGCGACCAACCAGCCCTACGGCCCCCTCATGGACGCCGACCCGGAGCGCTGGCGCGACGCCTTCACCGTCAACGTCGAGGCGCCGCTGCGACTGGTGCAGTGCGCCTGGCGGGCCTGGATGAGCGAGCACGGCGGGGCCGTGGTGAACGTCTGCACGGAGGGCGCCGGACATGTCGGGCCGCAGGTCGGCGCGTACGGCACGAGCAAGGCGGCCCTGCTCCACCTGACCCGGCAACTGGCCGGGGAGCTGGCCCCTAAGGTGCGGGTCAACTCGGTCTCGCCCGGTCTCGTCCGCACCGAGATGGCCCGTTTCGTGTGGGAGCACTCCGAGGACGAGCTGGGCGCCGGGCTCCCGCTCGGCCGTATCGGGCGGCCCGAGGACGTCGCCCGTGCCGTGACCTGGCTGGCGTCCGACGCGGCCGAGTGGATCACCGGGGCCGATCTGCTGGTCGACGGGGGTACACGGGTACGGGCGGCGTACGCGGGCTCCCCCGCCCACGCCGTCCACGAACGCCTTCGGGCCCGGACGCCCGACGGGTGAGCGCGCGCGGCCCCCGGCCCTCAGCCCGTACCAGGTCCAGGGGTGGTACGAGCCTACGGATCGGTAGCGCGCCCTCGGAGCGGTACAAACGCTCGGGGCGGTACGAGCGCTCGGCACGAAGGCGGAAGCGCCCGCACGGCACCCGCCGCCACGACCGCCCACGGGCGTGGTCACCGCTAGCGAGCGCTACGGGCCTGGTCACCGCATGCGAGCGCTACCGGCCTGGTCACCGCATGCGGGCGCCCGCCCTCATCTCCACGGGCGCCGTCATCATCCACGTGCCGGCGCCCACCCTCGTCACCATTTGCCGGGCGCGTAGTCCTTCAGGAAGACGCCGTACAGGTCCTCGCCCAGTTCGCCGCGGACGATCGGGTCGTATACGCGGGCCGCGCCGTCGACGAGGTCGAGCGGGGCGTGGAAGCCTTCGTCGGCCAGGCGCAGCTTGTCGTAGTGCGGGCGCTCGTCCGTGATCCAGCCGGTGTCGACCGAGGTCATCAGGATGCCGTCGGTCTGGAACATCTCCTGGGCGCTGGTGCGCGTCACCATGTTCATGGCGGCCTTCGCCGCGTTCGTGTTCGGGTGGCCCGCGCCCTTGTAGCCGCGGCCGAACACACCCTCCATCGCGGAGACGTTGACGATGTACGCGCGCTGGGCGGGCGCCTTGCGCGCGGCCTCCGCCATCAGCGTCCGCAACTTGCTGATCAGGATGAACGGCGCGGTGTAGTTGCACAGCTGGGTCTCGAGCAGCTCCACCGGGGAGATCTGCTCGATGGTCTGCACCCAGGTGTTGCTGTCGACGACGTCGGGGACCAGGCCGCCCGCGTCGATGGCCGTGCCGTCGAGGTGCCGGGCGACGCTGGCGTTGCCCGCGACCAGCGCGAGGTCGGCGACCTTCTGCGCGTCGATGCCGCTGGTGCCGACGGGCAGCGCCGCCAGACCGTCGACGGCGCCGGAGTTGAAGGCGCCGATGACGTGGCTGGCGGGCAGTTCACCGGCCGGCAGCGGGGCACTCTCGCCGTCGACGAGCGCGGCGTAGGCGGAGGGCAGGCGCCGCACGGTCTGCGTCGCGTTGTTGATCAGGATGTCGAGCGGGCCCTGCTCCGCGACCCGGTCGGCCAGGGCGACGGCCTGGGCGGGGTCGCGCAGGTCGATGCCGACGACCTCAAGGCGGTGCATCCAGTCCGCCGAGTCGTCCATGGCCTTGAAACGGCGGATGGCGTCTTTCGGGAAGCGCGTGGTGATGGTGGTGTGGGCACCGTCACGCAGCAGCCGCAGCGCGATGTACATGCCGATCTTGGCGCGACCGCCGGTGAGCAGCGCCCGCTTGCCGGTGAGGTCGGCACGGGCGTCGCGGCGCGAGCGGTTCAGGGCGGCGCAGTCCTGGCAGAGCTGGTGGTAGAAGTAGTCGACCTCGACGTACCGCGTCTTGCAGGTGTAGCAGGAGCGCGGGCGCTGGAGTATCCCCGCGATCTTGCCCTCCTCCGTCACCGACGACGGCAGGATGCCCTCGGTCTCGTCGTCGATGCGCTGGGCGGAGCCGGTCGCGGTGGACTCGGTGACCTGCTTGTCGTGGGCCGTCTTGGCGGCGCGGCGCTCCTGGCGGCGACGCTGCTTCACGGACCGGTAGATGCCCGCGGTGGCGCGGCGGACAGTGATGGCGTCGGGGTGGTCGACGTCGATCTTCTCGAGTTCGTCGAGCACGCTGAGGCAGACGGCCAGCCGCTCGGGGTCGATACCGGGACCGAACGCGACGTCGGCCGCCTCTGTCGTGTCCACGGCGGGGGTCGCCCGGCCGTCCTCTGTCACCGTCATCGCTGCTGCCGTTCCTCGGGTTGTGCGCCGCGTTCGAACCGCGCTCGCTTTCGAATGCGGAATTTTACGGAGCAATCGCGCGCGGCACCAAACCCGTGATGATCAAGGCGTGCAGGCGGTGATCAGTGCGCGCACCTCCTCGGTCAGGGAACGGGCCAGCAGATCGAGGTCCGGCACGGCCTCGGCGTCGGCGACGAGCCCGTAGTGGACCTTGCCCCGGTAGGTCGAGACGGCCACCGCGAGGGCCTGGCCACGGGCCAGCGGGGCGAACGGATAGACCTCGGTGAGCGGGCAGCCACCGAGCTTCAGGCCGAGGCTGGGCAGCGGCACGCTGGTGACGAGGATGTCGAACAGCAGCCGGGCGGCCTGGCCCACGACCGGGCCGCCGAGCCGGTGCCCGAGCGGTGGCACGTGGTCGGCGAGCAGCGCGACGGCGCCGGCGCCCCGGTTGGGTCCGGCGTCCTTGTTCCGGTCCATCGCCGTCCGCACGGCACGCAGCCGGCCGAGCGGGTCCGGGTCGTCGACAGGAAGCCGTATCAGGTAGCCGGAGAGCCGGTTGCCCTGGGGCTGCGCGGTCCGCGGGCGGCGCCGGGAGACGGGGATCAGGGCGCGCGGGGAGACTCCCTCGCTGCCGTCACCTCGTTCGTCGAGCCAGCGGCGCAGGGCGCCCGCCACGACGGCGATCAGGACGTCGTTGACGGTCCCGCCGACGGTCTTGCGGACGACGTGCACGTCGTCGAGGTCGATGACGACACCGGCGGTGCGCCGGGTGCCGGTGGGCTCGGAGGTGAGTGCGGGCGAGGACTGGACGCCGAGTGTGGCGCGGGCCACCGAGGTGCCGATGTCCAGGGCGCGGCCCATGTCGGAGAGGGTGCCGCGGACCAGACCGGGCAGCTTGCGGACGTCCGGGAAGAGCCCGCGGGGCTGCTCGGCGGGGCGCGGGCGGGGCTCCGGCAGGTCCATCGGGTCCATGATGGCGGCGGCGAGCATCAGCGCCCTGAGCCCGTCGGCGAGCGCGTGGTGGAACTTGAAGAGCACCGCGAAGGACACGCCGTCCTCGCCGGGAAGCACGTGGGCCTCCCAGGGCGGCCGGCCGCGCTCCAGCGGGCGCTCCATCAAGCGGCCGGCCTCGGCGTGGAAGTCGGTGGTCGGCGCGTGCAGCAGGACGTGGTCCAGCGGCTCGAAGTCGGGTGCGGGCTCGCGGGCCGCACTGCCGAAGGCGAGGGGTGCCAGCGGCTGCCACACGTCCCGAATGCGCATCCGCAGTCCGGGGACGGCGGCGGCGCGGGCCGCGAGCAGGTCCGCGGCGTGGGCGCCGGCGGTAGGTGAGTGCGCGGCGAAGACACCGAGGGCGCCGAGGTGCATCGGATGCCGGTCGGACTCGATGTTCCAGAACGCAAGGTCGAGTGGTGCGAGCAGGTCAGAAGTCAAAGGCTTGCTCTCGCGTCGGCAGCGGGTGAACTTGCAGTCAAACCCGGACCGGTGATTACGGTCAAGTACGATCAGGCTACGCTCAGTTAACACCAGATTAAGTCCCGCCCCTCCCGGGAGGGGCGGGACTCGCTCACCTCACGACATGCCCCGCGTCACTTCAGGACACGGACGCCCTGCGTCACTTCAGGACCGGAGGCGCCGCCGAGGCCGACGTTCCCCACTCGGACGGCTCCGGACCGACCGTGAGACCGAGCGAGCGGATGCTCCGCAGGGTGCCCGTCGTCAGATAGGTGCGGCCGTACGACGAGCCGTCCACCCGGGCCGACTGGATGTACCGGTCGGTGTCCGAGGTGCCCGGCGCCGTCACCGTCAGGGCGCCCAGCGGGTAGTAGCGCCGGTCGAGCGTGAGGTCGACCCGCTCGAACACGGGCGTGGACAGCCCCCAGGTGTCGTAGCCCGGCTGCACAGGGAAGATCCCGATGGACGACAGGACGTTCCAGGCGGACATCGTGCCGAGGTCGTCGTTGCCAGTCATCCCGGTCGGCGCGTCCGTGAAGAGGGTCAGCGCCGCGTGCACGACATCGGTGGTCTTCCACGGCTGCCCCGTCGACAGGTAGGTGTACGGGGCGATCAGGTCGGGCTCGTTCTGCGGGTTGTACTTGTCCGCGTTGTAGTAGTCGTACGGGCCGTTGACCCAGACCTCGCGGGCGGTCTTCGCGGGGTCCTTCAGCAACTGCCCGTAGGCGAAGAACGAGTCGAGCCGGTCGTTCGCCGCCCGCTTGCCGCCGATCAGGTCCACCATGCCGGGCAGGTCCTGCGGCACGAGCCACTGGTACTGCCAGGACGTGCCCTCATGGAAACCCTCGCTCTGGGCCGGGTCCGCAGGTCCGGTGAAGGCTCCGGAGGCGTCCCGCGCCCGGAAGAAGCCGGTCGAACCGTCGTGGACCGCGCGGTAGTTCTGGGCCCGCGCCAGATAGCGCGCGGCGTCGTCGGCGTGGCCCAGATCCCGTGCCATCGCGCCGAGCACGGCGTCCGACAGGGCGTATTCCAGCGTCGCGGAGGCGCCGTGGTCGTAGTCCGAGTCGCCGGGCTTCGCGTGCGGGCGGCCCTTGACGTACGGCGCGAAACCGTTCGCGATGTACTCCCTGTTGGCCTCGCGGCCCACCGCCGGCGAGTCGGCGGGCGGCACACCGTCGGCGTTCTTCCTCAACGCGCTGTAGGCCCGCTCCTCGTACCCCTTGAGCAGGCCCTGCTGGTAGGCGTTGGTGAGGAACGGGGTGACCGGGTCGCCGGTCATGATGTTCGTCTCGACCGTGCCGTACCCCCACTTGGGCAGCCAGCCGCTCTCCTCGTCGATCCTGATGACGGAGATCGCCATGTCGCGCGCCTCGCGCGGCGCGAGCAGGGCCAGCAGCTGCGACTGGGTGCGGTAGGTGTCCCACAGCGACCAGTTCTGGTAGTACGTGAAGCCCTTGGCACGGTGGATCCGCTGGTCCCAGCCGGTGTAGCGGCCGTCGGCGTCGCTGCCGATGTTGGGCGCGAGGAAGGAACGGTAGAGCGACGAGTAGAACGTGCGGCGCAGGGTGTCGGAGCCGCCCTTCGCGCGTACGTCGTCGAGCCGGTCCTCCCACGCGCGGTGCGCGGCGCCGCGGACGGCGTCGAAGGAACGGCCGCCCTCGGAGCGGAGGTTGACGGCCGCGCCGCGGGCGTCGACGTACGAGAGCGCGGTGGTCGCCTCGACCGTACGGTCGTCGGTGGTGTCGAAGCGCACGAAGGCGCCGGTGCGTCCGGTGGTGTCGGCCGACTCCCTGGAGCCTTCGGTGACGGTGTCGCCGCTCCAGGTGCCCGAGGTGGTGAACGGCCGGTCGAACCGGGTGATCGTGTACACCGTGTACGGCTTGGTGGACTGGCAGAAGCCGCTGCCGGTGATCGCCGTGCGGACGGTCCGGTTGTCCAGGATCTCGACCTTCGTCGCGACCGTCCTGTGCAGCGACTGGCCCACGTTCAGCAGCACGTTGGCCTTGTCCGTGGCCGGGAAGGTGTAGCGCTGCACGCCGGTGCGCTCCGTGGCCGTCAGTTCGGCCTCGATCCCGGTCTTCAGACCGACCTTGTAGGAGCCGGGGTGCGCCTCCTCGGTGTCGTGGCTGAACTCGGCCTCGTACGTCGCGTAGTCCGTCCGCGTGACGTCCCCGGTGGTGGGCAGGACGGGCAGGTCGCCGCCGAGACCGCAGCCGACGCCCGAGAGGTGGACGAGGGAGAAGCCGCGGATGTGGTTCTGGGAGTGGTCGTACCCGGTGTTGTGGCCGGTGTCCGGCGAGAACTGCACCATGCCGAAGGGCACGGCGGCGCCGGGATAGGTGTTGCCCTCGTTCTCCGTTCCGATGAAGGGGTTGACCAGATCGGTGAGTTGGCCGTCGCGCGGCTCGGCGGCCTGTGCGGTGGGCAGGGCGAACAGCGCGGAGGCTGTCACCAGCCCGGCCGTGCACAGGCGCAGGCGCCGGGTCCATCTCATGCGGGAGACCTCCGGTGGGTGATCGACATCGTTGTCTCATGCATGGTCGGGTCGGGGGATCGGCTTTCCGGGCAACCGGCGAGGATCCCGCGGGACGCGTCGCGTCCGGGCACGGCGCGTCCGAGACCACCACGGCCGATGACATCGTTGTCAGAGCTGTACAACGTTGTCATCGCCAGCAGTTGGCATGACAACACGCACCCCGTCCCATGTCCAGGGACATGACAAACGGCCCCGGGTTTGCCTGGCTGGGAGCCCGGCGTCCGGGGCCGAGTCCAGCCCCGGAGCGCCGCGCGCGGTGAGCCCGGTGTCCACGGCCGTCGTCCGGGCACGGCGGCCAGGGCCCGCGGGTCGCCGCCCGAGGGGCGGCGGCCGGGGCCCGGGACGTCCGACGGCGGCTACGGCACGCGCTGGCCCTTGCCCAGCCCGATCACGCCGCCCTTGGAGACCGTGTAGAGGGCGGAGTCGCGCTCCGGATTGACGCCGATCGTCGCGCCCGGCGGCACCTCGACGTTCTTGTCGAGCACCGCGCCGCGCACCACGGCACCCCGGCCTATCTTGACGTTGTCGTGCAGGATCGAGCCCTGCACCACCGCTCCGGGATCGACGACCACGCCCGGCGACAGAACCGACCGCGTCACCTGCCCCCGGATCAGGCACCCCGCGCTGATGATGGACTCGCTCGCGATGCCCCCGGCGTTGAACCGCGCGGGCGAGAGCTGCCCGGAGCTGGTGTAGATGGGCCAGCCGCGGTTGAACAGGTTGAAGGCCGGGCGCTCGGCGATCAGGTCCATGTGGGCGTCGTAGTAGGCGTCGAGGGTGCCCACGTCACGCCAGTAGCCCTGGTCGCGGGTGGTCTCGCCGGGCACGTGGTTGTCGCTGAAGTCGTACAGCTGCGCCTCGCCCCGCTCGGTGAGCGCGGGCAGGATCGAACCGCCCATGTCGTGCACGGAGTTCTCGTCCTCGGCGTCCCGCTGAAGCGCCTCGATCAGTGCCTTGGTGGTGAAGATGTAGTTGCCCATCGAGGCGAAGACGCACTCCGGGTCGTCCGCGAGGCCCGGCGGGTCGGCGGGCTTCTCCAGGAAGCCCCGCACGGTCTGACCGTCGGAACCGGGGCTGATGACGCCGAAGGACGACGACTCCGTGCGCGGCACCCGTATCCCGGCCACCGTCACACCGGCGCCGCTCTCGATGTGCTGTTCGAGCATCTGCCGGGGGTCCATCCGGTAGACGTGGTCGGCGCCGAACACCGCGACGTACTCGGGCTGTTCGTCGTGGATCAGGTTGAGCGACTGGAGGATCGCGTCCGCGCTGCCCAGGTACCAGCGGGGGCCGAGTCGCTGCTGGGCCGGAACCGGCGTCACATAGTTGCCGAGCAGGCTCGACATCCGCCAGGTGGTGGTGATGTGCCGGTCCAGCGAATGCGACTTGTACTGCGTGAGCACGCAGATGCGCAGGATGTCGGCGTTGACGAGATTGGAGAGTACGAAGTCCACGAGGCGGTATGTGCCGCCGAAGGTCACCGCTGGTTTCGCCCGGTCCGCTGTGAGCGGCATCAGCCGCTTGCCCTCACCGCCCGCCAGTACGATTCCCAGCACCGAAGGTCCACCGCGCCGCATGCCGCCGCCCCTCTACACCCGGTAGGGCCAGGCCCGGCTGCCGGGCCCGCCCGTGTTTCCGAAGCTCGCCTGTCCGATGGTTACCCCGGTTTGAGGACTTCCTCGTACAACCGGACGGTCTTTCGGGCCACCGCGTCCCAGCCGAACTCCCCCACCGCGCGCCGCCGTCCGGCCTCGCCCATGCGGCGGGCCGTCTCGGGGTCGGCGAGTACGGAGTCCAGGGCCGCCGTCAGAGCGGCCTCGAAGTCGTCCTGAAGCGGCACGAGCAGGCCCGTCTCTCCGTCCTCGACCACCTCGGGGATGCCCCCGACGCGCGAGGCCACCACCGCCGTCCCGCAGGCCATCGCCTCCAGGTTGACGATGCCGAGCGGCTCGTACACCGAGGGACAGACGAACACGGCGGCGTGCGTGAGGAGTTGGATGACATCCGGACGGGGCAGCATCTGCGGGATCCAGTGCACGCCGTCGCGCACACCGCTCAGCTCCTGGTACAGCTCGCGGAACTCCCGGTCGATCTCCGGGGTGTCGGGGGCACCCGCGCACAGCACCACCTGCGCGGCCGGGTCGATGTCCCGTACCGCGCGCAGGAGATGGGGCACGCCCTTCTGCCGGGTGATACGGCCGACGAACAGGACGTACGGGCGACCGGTGTCCAAACCGATCCGCTCCAGGACGTCCGTGCCGTGGTCGGGCCGGTAGAGGGAGGTGTCGATGCCGTTGTGCACGACGCGCACCCTGGCCGGGTCCAGGGCCGGATAGCAGCCGAGAATGTCCTCGCGCATGGCGCCGGATACGGCGATCACGGCGTCCGCGGCCTCGATGGCGGTGCGCTCGGCCCAGCTGGACAGGGCGTAGCCGCCGCCGAGTTGCTCGGCCTTCCAGGGGCGCAGCGGTTCGAGGGAGTGGGCGGTCATCACATGCGGGATGCCGTGCAGGAGCTTCCCGAAGTGTCCCGCGAGGTTGGCGTACCAGGTGTGGGAGTGGACGAGTTCACGGCCTTCGAGGGCGGCGGCCATGGAGAGGTCCACGGAGAAGGTGCGCAGGGCGTCGTTGGCGCCGTCGAGTGTGGGCCAGGGCCGGTGGCGGACGACCCCGCCGGCGCCGCCCTCGCCCCAGCAGTGCACGTCGAGTTCGGTGAGAGCGCGCAACTCCCGCGCGAGGAACTCGACATGGACGCCCGCACCGCCGTACACGTCCGGCGGGTACTCCCTGGTCAGCAGTCCCACGCGCACACAGAACCCCCGTGATAGCCGGCTGGTGCCCTCATGGTCACTCAGTTGAAGCCGATACGGAAGACCACGCGGGAGGCCCCGCCGTCAGGTCCGGCCGGGCGCGGGCGGCGGCGGGCGGTCGAAGCAGCAGTCGCCGCAGACTCCGCCGCCGGGCACCCGGTAGTAGAGACAGCAGCTGCGACGGCGGAGCGTCCTGGGATCGAGGGTGCCGGCGAGGTCGGGGTGATCGAGGAGCCGCCCGGCCAGCGTCCTGGCCCGCTCGGCCACGTCCGGGCGCCCGTGGGCGAGCGCCCAGCGGTCCAACCCGCGCACGGCTCCGGCCAGGGCGGAGCCCGCGTTGCCCCACAGCAGGGCCGGTGAGACGCGGTGGCGCGAGCGCAGGGCGGCGCTCAGCGGGACGAGAAGTCCGTCGCGCACGACCGCGTCGAGATCGGTCACGGGCCGGGGGCGGACCTCGGCGAGCCACAGATCGTCCGGAACACCGGCGTCCGGGTCCCAGCGCAGCAGCTGCGGATCGAGGTCGGGCAGGCGGTCGCACAGCGCGGCGGCACCCAGCGCGATCGACCAGAACCGGGCCGCGAGACCCTGCTGCGCCACCGATGCCGCGACCCGCGACTCCGGCGCCCGGATACTCTGCGCGACCTTCTGGACGCGAAAAGTTATCGGATCCCCGTAAACCTCGGCGGGGCTCCCGGATCGCGGGTTCTCCCAGGCGCTCGCGAGGGTGGGCAGGGGGGCGCCCGGCGCTACGCCGGTGCGCAGTACGAAGAATCCGCCGAGCGCGTCGAGCGCCGTGAGTCCGGGGTCGAGGTCCACGAAGACCAGTAGTACCAAGCCCCCTAGGGGTTACCACCAGTGGATCGGTCCGTGGTGTCGCCCACCCTGGGGAGGACAAGGGGCGTTTCGTACTCCATCGGCAGTAGGACCCAATGACTGCTCAGGGACGACGACGAGAACTAAATCGCAGGGCATCGTTGTTTGCATGGAAGCCGACCGTTCGTCGCGCCGGGCAGCTGCCCCGCGCCGTACGCAGAGGAGGGACTTATGAGTGCCCTCGCTTTGTCCGTAGTGCTCTCGTTCGTCTCGGCCGTCGCGTATGCGGGCGGCGCGATCGTTCAGGAGCAGGTCGCGCTGACCTCTCCCGGCCAGACCTACGCACCGCTGCGCAGGCCCGGCTGGTGGGCTGCCGTGGCGTTGAACGGCCTCGGCGGGCTGCTGCACGTGGTCGCCCTCGCCTTCGGCCCGCTGAGTCTCGTGCAGCCACTCGGCGCGCTGACCATCGTCTTCGCGCTTCCGATGGCGGCCCTGTTCGTCGGCCGGAAGGCCGGAGCGACCGCCTGGCGCGGCGCGATCATGGCCACCGTCGGCCTGGCCGGCCTGCTGTCGCTGGTCGGCGCGTCCGACGCGCAGTCCCTGAGCAGTCCGCAGCGGCTGGCGCTGGCCGTCGTGGCGGGCGGCGCGGTCGCCGCCCTCATGGTGGCGGGGCGCGCGGCGCACCGGCACCCGGCCGTGCGCAGTGTGCTGCTGGCGGTCGCGGCGGGCATCGCCTTCAGCATGTCCTCCGTGTTCACCAAGACCGTCACGGTGGACTGGTCCCAGCACGTCTCGCTCGCCAACCTGTCGAGCCTCGCCGCCATCGGTGTCTTCGCGACGGCCGGCATGCTGCTCTCGCAGGCCTCGTACCGAGGCGCCGGCCTGGAGGCGCCGCTGGCCACCCTGACGGTCGTGAACCCCGTCGTGGCGGCCGCGGTCGGCATCACGATGTTCGGCGAGACCTTCCGCTACGGCACGACCGGCACCGCGCTCGCGCTGGGCTGCGGCGTCGTCGCGGCGGGCGGTCTGATCCTGCTCACCACCGACCGGATCGGAAGCGGTGGCCGGACGGCGACCGCTCCCACGGAGCTCGCGGACGTGCCGGAGACGGACGCCCGGGAGCCGGGCGACGCCCACCGGCCCGTCGACGAGCCTTCCACGGCAGCCGTCCCGGCCCTCTCGGCCCCCCGGCTCCCCGAGCCGCTGGTCCCGGTCGTCCCGGTCACCACCGACCTCGGCGCTCTCACGGTCACCGAGGCGACCGTGAGGAAGCTGCTGGCCGGACTGCCCCAGCCTGCCGAGGCGGGCGACGGCACGCTCGTACCGGCTCCGCCGCCGGGCGGCGAGAGCGCGTTCGTACAGGCTCCGGAGTCCCTTGCGGGCAGCGCCTTCGTGCCGGCTCCGCAGCGCGGTGCCGGGGGCGTGTTCGCACCGGCTCCGCTCAAGGCTCCCGCGCCGAAGGCGGAGGTCGCCGCCGCGCGGGCCCCGGAGGCCGCGGACGAGCTGCCCTTCCTGACCGCGATGCTCGGAGTGCCCTACGCACCGATGCCGTTCGTCAACCACCACCGCACCCGAGTCAAATCCTGACGCCGCCCGCCCGGAGGTAAGCCACCGGGTCGATGTCCGAACCGAAGCCGGGCCCCGTCCGCACCTCGAAGTGCAGATGCGGGCCCGTGCTGTTGCCCGTGGACCCGGAGCGGCCGATCCGCTGGCCGCCCACCACGCTCTGCCCGGCCTTCACGGAGATCGCGGAGAGGTGGGCGTACTGCGTGTAGCGGCCGTCGGCGTGCCGGATCACCACCTCGTAGCCGAACGATCCGCCCCAGCCGGAGCTGACCACATGACCGGCGGCGACCGCCTCGACGGAGGTGCCGGTCGGCACGGGGAAGTCGACGCCCGTGTGGTAGCCCTTCGACCAGGAGGAACCTGCGGCCCGGTAGGGCGTGCCGGTCGCCGCCCTCACCGGGGCGACGACCGAGTGCGTCGTCCCGGCCTTGTGCGGGGTGGTCCTGTGCGGGGACGACGTGCCGGCCGAGGTCTTCTTCGCCGGTGTCCTCGTGGGCGCCTTGGCGGGCGTCTTCGCGGGGGTCTTCGTCGGCGCCTCCCGCGCGGGCGCGGGCGCCTTGCCGCGCAGGTTCAGCCGCTGGCCCGGCAGGATCAGGTCCGGGTCGGAGCCGACGGTCGTGCGGTTCGCGGCGTACAGCCCCTGCCAGCCGCCCTCGACCTGCCGGGAGCCGGCAATGCCGGACAGTGTGTCGCCGTGCACGACGGTGTACATCTCCGCGGTCCCGGCCTGGGACTGCGGAGTGGTCTGCGGCTTCACGTCCCGCACCGAGCGCTGCTTCGCCGTCTTCGGCGCGGTCCCCGCCGGGCTGATGTCGGGGGCGGCGCCGCCTCTGGTCAGCCCGCCGCGGACCGAGCAGACCGGCCAGGCTCCGGGCCCCTGGCCCTTGAGCACCTTCTCGGCGATGGCGATCTGCTGGTCCTTCGTGGCCTGGTCCGCGCGCCGCGCGTAGGCCTTGCCGCCGTACGCCTCCCAGGTCGACTGGGTGAACTGCAGTCCGCCGTAATAGCCGTTGCCGGTGTTGATGCTCCAATTGCCGCTGGACTCGCAGGCGGCGACCTTGTTCCAGGTGCCGACATCGGCCGCGTCGGCGACTCCGGTGCCGACGAACGGAAGCGCGATCCCGGCGCCGCCCACCGTGACGGTGAGTGAGGCGCGGTTGATCCTGTTCGGCTGATACCGGCGGTGCCGACCGCGTACGGCCATGAGGGAGCCCCCCTAGACATGCGTCAGGAGCGGCAAAAGTAAGCGCTGGGAACAGGCCAGGACAAGGTGGCAACCGGTCGCTCCCAAAAGGCGGTTGACCGGTCCTCCGGCCTCCGTCGGCCCGAACGCGCTCCGCACGGTGGGTGACCGGGCCGCCGCGGAACCGGGGTGTGCCGCTCCGCCGCTCCGTGGCCTGTCGGCGTCGGTTTCCGGTGTCCGGCGAGGGGCGGGCGGAACGGCCGCCGGAACGGGCCGCGCGCGACCGGGGACCCGGTCAGGGGCGCCGGAAACCCCCGTCGTCGGCGGTCGGCGGCGTACGGCCTGGCCGAAATCCGCCCTCGCGGCGCCGGGGCGGTCTGCTGCGTGGACACCTCCGACGCGTCAGGATGGCCTGGGGCAATACTGGCGAACAGCACGGACGAGCACGACCGGCGGCACCGATATCGGGATGTTCCTCCCTGTCGGTCGCCGGACTTCTTACCGGACTTCATAGGAGCCATCCGAATGAGCACTTCAGCCCAGATCGGCGTCACGGGTCTCGCGGTCATGGGACGCAATCTCGCCCGCAACTTCGCGCGCAACGGCTACGCGGTCGCCGTGCACAACCGCACCGTGGCGAAGACGAACGCGCTGGTGGAGGAGTTCGGCCACGAGGGCACGTTCGTGGCGGCCGAGACCGCGAAGGAGTTCGTGGCGGCGCTGGAGCGGCCCCGGCGCCTGGTCATCATGGTGAAGGCGGGCGAGCCGACCGACGCGGTGATCCAGGAGTTCGCCCCGCTGCTGGAGCCCGGCGACATGATCATCGACGGTGGCAACGCGCATTTCGCGGACACCCGGCGCCGCGAGCGCGCGCTGCGCGAGCAGGGCATCCACTTCGTCGGCACGGGCGTCTCCGGCGGCGAGGAGGGCGCGCTGCACGGGCCGAGCATCATGCCGGGCGGCTCGGTCGAGTCGTACGCCTCGCTCGGCCCGATGCTGGAGAAGATCTCCGCGAAGGCCGCCGACGGGGCGCCGTGCGTCACGCACGTCGGTCCGGACGGCGCCGGGCACTTCGTGAAGATGGTCCACAACGGCATCGAGTACGCCGACATGCAGCTCATCGGCGAGGCCTACCAGTTGCTCCGTGACGTCGCCGGGTACTCCCCCGCGCAGATCGCGGACATCTTCCGCACGTGGAACACCGGCCGGCTCGACTCCTACCTGATCGAGATCACCGCCGAGGTGCTGTCGCACGTGGACGCGGCGACGGGCAGGCCGTTCGTGGACGTGGTCCAGGACCGGGCCGAGCAGAAGGGCACGGGCCGCTGGACCGTGCAGATCGCGCTGGACCTGGGTGTGCCGGTGTCGGGTATCGCCGAGGCGGTCTTCGCCCGCTCCCTGTCCGGGCACGCCGACCTGCGCGCCGCCTCGCGCGGCCTCGCCGGTCCGACGGCGCGGCAGCTCGACGCGTCCGAGGCTGCGGCCTTCGCGGACCGGGTGGAGCAGGCGCTGTACGCGTCGAAGATCGTCTCGTACACGCAGGGCTTCCACGAGATCATCGCGGGCAGCGACGAGTACGACTGGAACATCGACCTCGGGTCCGTCGCCTCGATCTGGCGCGGCGGCTGCATCATCCGGGCGGCCTTCCTCGACCGTATCCGCGCCGCCTACGACACCCGGCCGGACCTGCCGAGCCTGCTGTCGGACGAGACGTTCGCCCAGGAGATCGCGGCGGCCCAGGACGACTGGCGCGAGGTCCTCGTCGCGGCGACCCGCCAGGGCGTGCCCACCCCCGGCTTCTCGGCGGCCCTCGCCTACTACGACGCCCTGCGCGCCGAGCGCCTGCCGGCCGCCCTCACCCAGGGGCAGCGGGACTTCTTCGGGGCGCACACCTACCGCAGGACGGACCGTGAGGGGTCGTTCCACACGCTGTGGGGCGGCGACCGCTCGGAGGTCGAGGCGTAGGGCACCCGCCCGGATCACCCCGGCCCGGATCACCCCGGCCCGGATCAGCCTCGGTCCGGATCAGCCCCGGTCCGCGGTACCCGGCCCTGGCCCGGCACATCATGTCGCCGGGCCAGGACCGCACGACGCACCGCACCGCACCGCCGCCGAGGCCGGAACATCCGGCGGTTCGCGCCTGATGTCCTGTGCCGTTCAGGAGCGGGCCGACGCGCGGCGGGGCATCGGGGCGGTCCCGGCGGGGCGCGGGAGTATCGGTTTTTCCCCCCGCGCCCGGCCGGGAACCCGTCGAGGCCGGGCGCGGAGCCGTCTGTCAGGTCAGGGGCCCGGGCTGGGGCTGGGGTTCCGGTACCGGGTCGGGGCCCGGCGGTGTCGGGATCGGGGACGGGGACGGCACGGGTTCCGGACCGGGCACGGGGTTCGGCCCGGGGACGGGGTCGGGACCGCCCGGCCTCGGCCCGGGGGCGGGATCGGGGCCGCCGGGGTTCGGCGGCGTCGGGTCCGGGAAGGGACTCGGCCCCGGGGGCTCGGGACTCGGACCCGGGGTCGGTCCCGGCGGTACGGGGTCGGGGTACGGATGCGTCATGGTGGTCCTCCAGCCAGTCGGTACGTCGGCCCTGGACTTGTCCCACGCGTACCCGGCCCCGGCGCACCCACTCACCCCGTCGCGCGAGGGACGGCGACCAGGTGGGCCTACGCGGGATGCGACGCCCGGGCCACGAGTCGATCTCTGCCCGGGGCACCCGGACCATGCCGGCCTACCCGGGGTGAACTGTCGGGCGGCCGGTGGGCCTACTCGGTGTGGGCCGCGCCCACCGCGTCCGCCGCGGCGGCGAGACCCGGGCCGGGACTCGACAGCACCGGCACCGGGGTGGTGGTGAGCCGCTGGGCCGGAGCCATGGACGCCTGGGCGAGGACGATCACATCGGCGTCGGTGACCGCGTCGGCGGCGTCGGCGACCGCGCGGGCGCAGCCGTCCACGTCACCCGCGTCGAACAACGCCCACGCGTCCTCGACCAGTGCCGTACGGACGTCGACCGGGCGGCCCGCGCCGCGGGCCTCCTCCTCGATCAGGGCGACCGTCGGTTCCAGGGTGCTCGCCACCGTCGCGAGGACGACGACCCGCGGGCCCGCGGCCACCGCGGCGGCGGCCATCGGGCGGTCCACGCGCAGCACGGGCACCCCGGCGTCGGTCCGCTCCGCGACCGCGCCGATGGTCGAGCAGGTGCAGAGCACGACTCGCGCGCCGTCGGCGACCGCCCGGCCGAGCAGCGCCCGCACATCCTCGGCCACCGCTTCGGGCCCCTCGCGCCGGGCCCTGGCCAGCAGTTCCTCGTCGACCAAGTGCCGCAGTTCCAGGCCCTGGTGGGCCTCGTCCCGCAGCGCGTCGAAGACGGGGACGTGCGTCGGCGAGGTGTGCAGCAGCGCGAGCGGCCCGGACCGGGTCCGGTGCGGCGCCGCGGTCATCAGAAGCGTCCCGGATGCGCCTTGAGCCACTCCACGGCGGCGTTCAGCAGCGCCGGGTCGGCCGCCGGAGCCTCCTCGGGGTGCCGCTCCGCCCACTTCACGACGTAAGGGCAGAGCGGCGCGACCACGACGCCCTCGCGCGCGGCCATGACGTACAACTCGCGCGCGAGGGAGCCTGCGATGCCCTGGCCCTCGTGCTCGGGTTCCACGATGGTGTGCACGGGGACGAGGGCCCGCGCGGGCTCCTCCAGAACGAAGTACTCGATGTGTCCGACCACTTGGCCGTCGGCGAACGCCTCGAGGCGGCCGGCCGGCCTGTCGTCGCGGATCTCGATGTCGCTCATGGGCACTCCTCGGGTCCTTGGGTCCAGGGGTCCTGCGGGGCCGCCGCGACTCAGACGGTGACGGCCTGCGGGCTGCGCTGCTGGTCCGAGCCCGGTACCGGCTCGGACGGGTCGGCGCCGAGGGACACGATCCGGTTGTCGCGGTCCACGTGGACGACGTGCGGCCGCAGCGCCCGCGCCTCTTCGTCGGTGACCTGAGCGTAACTGATGATGATCACCAGATCACCGGGATGCACGAGATGGGCCGCCGCTCCGTTGATCCCGACGACACCCGACCCGCGCTCCCCCTCGATGACGTACGTCTCCAGGCGGGCGCCGTTGGTGATGTCGACGATGTGGACGAGCTCGCCGGGCAGCAGATCGGCGGCGTCGAGCAGGTCGGCGTCGATGGTGACGGATCCGACGTAGTGCAGGTCGGCCTGGGTGACCGTGGCACGGTGGATCTTGGACTTGAACATGGTACGAAGCACGGAGAATCTCCCGATCGGTCTGCTCCCTGCCTGCTTCGCAGGTCAAGGGCGGTCTCCGGAGATTACAACGATTCGCGTCCTCGGTCAGCTCCCCCAGGGCTTTCGGGATCCATGCCGGACGAGCGCGTACGCGGCCGGTGGGCCCTGAACAGCGGAGTCCGGGGCGCCGGGGGGCCGGGGCGCCCCCGGGCCCGGCGGGGGGCCGCAGCCGCGGGGCGGCGAAACCGGGGGGCCCGG
>NZ_JBHWVI010000088.1:0-31950 GCF_042737005.1 Streptomyces sp. NPDC060027 | reverse complement strand
CGGATCGAGCAGCAGTTCGCACAGGTAGCCCACGTCTGATCCAGCGGCGACGGACTGGGATGTACCGGCACGGCCCCGCCCCACCCACCGGCCCGGCAACCCACGGCCCCGACCCACCCACGGCCCCGCCCCCCGGGACCGGCTCTGCCCCGGCCAGCCACCGGCCCCAAACACGTGACGCCAGCCCGAGCGAACCCCTACCCGTAGTACCTGAGACGGACCCCCAGGAACCCTCCTCGCAGGTGACGACCGCACCCCCCACCCGGCCCTACCGTTTTGAACGTGACCGAGACGACCCGTACGCAGACGACACCTCCGCCCACCGGCGGTGCCGGGAAGCTCCCCGGCGGCGCCGGGGCCAAGCCCCGCAGCCCGGAATTCCGCCTTGCCGCGGACGCCGTGCGCGGCCTGCGAAAGGACATGTTCCACGACGCCTTCGCCTACCGCCCCCTCCCCCGCATGCGCACGGACGGCCCCATCACCCGCCGCCTCCCCGGGACCCTGCGCGCCTACGCGGCCTGGACCCCGCACGCGGCGGTGGCGGCGGCCGGCCTGCTGGCGATGGCCGCGGCCTACAGCGCCGAGACCGGTCTAGGCCCCGGCGGCGGCACGGTCGCACCCCTGCTGTGCGGGTTCCTCGCCCTGCTTCCGGTCCTGGCGACCCTGGTCCGCCCGGTCGGCGCCTTCTGGTTCTCGCTCGCGGCGGCCCCGGCCGTCGCCATGTTCGGCAGCGCCTGGAGCGACTGGCCGTGGGCGCCCGGCAGCTTCATAGCGCATGTCACGGTGCTGACGGTCGTGGCTCTGCGCTCACGCCCTCGCGTCGCGGCATGGATGTGGCTGCTGACCGCGGCGTACGGCTTGATCACCGAGACCCTGTTCGGAGGGGGCTACTACAGCGTCAACACGTTCCCGCTGCTCTTCGTCTCCGCGCTGGCCCTCCTGGTCGTCACGGTCCTGAACATCCGCAGGGAGGCCGAGCAGGAGGTGACGGCCCACCAGTCGGAGACGGCTCAGGAGCGTTCCAAGCGCACGCTGCTCGAAGAGCGCACGACGATCGCCCGCGAACTGCACGACGTGGTCGCGCACCACATGTCGGTGGTCGCCATCCAGGCGGAGGCGGCGCCCTACCGGGTGGAGAATCCGCCCCCGGAGCTGGAGCAGGCCTTCGTCACGATCCGGGAGAACGCGGTGGCGGCGTTGACCGAGCTGCGCCGTGTGCTCGGCGTGGTCCGGGCCGAGGACTACGAGGCCCCGGACGCTCCGCAGCCCACCCTCGCCGATCTGGACGCGCTCCTCGCCAATGTGCGGGACGCGGGTCTGACCGTGGAGAAGGCGGTCACCGGTGCGGTGCGCGAACTTCCGCAGGGCGTCGAGCTGTCGGCGTACCGGATAGTCCAGGAGGCCCTCAGCAACACCCTGCGGCACGCACCGGGCGCGTCGGCCCGCGTCGAGGTCGGTTACGTCCTCGGCGGGCTCGGCCTGCGCATAGTCAACGGCCCCGCGCCGACGACGATCCTGGAGAAGTCCACGCACGGCGCGGGGCACGGCATCACGGGCATGCGCGAGCGGGTCACGATGCTGGACGGTGAGATGACGGCGGGCGTCACGGACGACGGAGGGTACGAGGTGGCGGTGTTCGTGCCGGTGTCGTCGGGGGAGGAGACCGGATGACGGGCGGCATGATCCGCGTGCTGATCGCCGACGACCAGATGATGGTCCGCGAGGGCTTCTCCGTGCTGCTCGGCGCGATGCCGGACATCGAGGTGGTCGGCGAGGCGGTCAACGGCCGGGAGGCGGTGGACCGGGTCCGTGAGCTGGCTCCGGACGTCGTGCTGATGGACATCCGCATGCCGGAGATGAACGGGATCGAGGCGACCCGGGAGATCGTCGCGGCGGACGGCGCGGCGAAGGTGCTGGTGCTGACGACGTTCGATCTCGACGAGTACGTGTATCAGGCCCTGCGGGCGGGGGCGTCGGGCTTCCTGCTCAAGGACGCCTCGGCCCGCCAGCTCGCCGACGGGGTGCGGGTGGTGTCGGCGGGGGAGGCGCTGCTCGCGCCTTCGGTCACCAGGAGGCTGATCACGGAGTTCTCCAAGCTTGCGGACGCGCCCCGGCTGTCGGCGACGGCGCACGCGGCGTACGGGGATCTGACCGACCGGGAGACGGAGGTGCTGGTACTGATCGCGCAGGGGCTGTCGAACGCGGAGATCGCCGGGCGCCTGGTCGTCGCGGAGTCGACGATCAAAACCCATGTGAGCCGCATTCTGGTGAAGCTGGGCCTGCGGGACCGGACGCAGGCGGCGGTGTTCGCGTACGAGGCGCGGCTGGTCACTCCGAGGTGAGGGCGCGCGGCCGGTCACGCTGAGGGGACCGGGCACGACGGGCCGCGCCGGAAGCGACCGAGTGACGCCGACCGCACGGAAGGGGCCCCGCACCGCGACCGCCCCGAGGTGACAGGGAGGGATGCGGCGGTCGCTGCGGTCACTGGGGTCGCTGTTCGGGACTGCCCTGGTCAGCGGGGGGTGGGTCGGGCTAGCGTCCGTTCATGGCAGCTTTGGAGACTTCGCAGGCCTTCGACCCGTGGGATCCGGCGTTCGTGGCGGACCCGTACCCGGCGTACGAGGAGCTGCGTGCGCGGGGCCGGGTGCACTACTACGAGCCGACGAACCAGTGGCTGGTGCCGCACCACGCGGATGTGTCGGCACTGCTGCGGGACCGCCGGCTGGGACGGACGTATCAGCACCGGTTCACGCACGAGGACTTCGGGCGGACGGCGCCGCCGCCGGAGCAGGAGCCGTTCCATGTCCTCAACGACCACGGGATGCTCGATCTGGAGCCTCCGGACCACACGCGGATCCGGCGGCTGGTGTCGAAGGCGTTCACGCCGCGCACGGTGGAGCGGTTGAAGCCGTATGTGGAGGGGCTGGCGGGTGAGCTGGTCGACCGGCTGGTGGAGGCCGGCGGCGGGGATCTGCTGACCGATGTGGCGGAGCCGCTTCCGGTGTCGGTGATCGCGGAGATGCTGGGTATCCCGGAGTCCGACCGCGCGCCGTTGCGGCCCTGGTCGGCGGACATCTGCGGGATGTACGAGCTGAATCCGTCCGAGGAGGTGGCGGGGAAGGCGGTGCGGGCGTCGGTGGAGTTCACCGAGTACCTGCGCGGGCTGATCGAGGCCCGCCGCAAGGAGCCGGCGGACGATCTGATCTCGGGGCTCATCGCGGCGCACGACGAGGGCGACCGGCTCACCGAGCAGGAGATGATCTCCACGTGCGTGCTGCTGCTGAACGCGGGGCACGAGGCGACGGTCAACTCGACGGTGACCGGCTGGTGGACCCTGTTCCGGCATCCCGGGCAGCTGGAGGCACTGCGCGCGGACCACGCCCTGATCCCCACGGCGGTGGAGGAGCTGATGCGCTACGACACCCCGCTCCAGCTGTTCGAGCGCTGGGTGCTCGACGACATCGAGATCGACGGGACGACGGTCCCGCGGGGTGCGGAGATCGCGATGCTCTTCGGTTCCGCGAACCGTGACGCCGAGGTGTTCGCGGACCCGGGGACGTTGGACCTGTCCCGGGCGGAGAACCCGCACATCTCGTTCAGCGCGGGTATCCACTACTGCATCGGCGCTCCGCTGGCCCGGCTCGAACTGGCGGCGTCCATGAGCGCGCTCCTGACCAGGGCCCCCGCTCTCCGGCTCGCCGAGGAGCCGGTCCGCAAGCCGAACTTCGTGATCCGCGGGCTGGAGAGCTTGATGGTCGAGGTCTGACGGACGCCGCCGGCTGTCCGCTCGCCCGGGCTGGCGGACGCCGTCGGCCTTCGCTCGTTCCGCTCGGCGGCGTCGCCTCTCACACGGTCAGGTCGCGCCGCCGCAGGGAGGTCAGTCCCGCCGCCGTCAGGGCCGCCGCGATCCCGGTGAGGACGAGGACGGGTGTCCAGGCCATGGTGCCGCCCGGCAGCTTCGGGAGGTGGCCGAAGGGGGAGAGGTCCATGACGGCCTGCGGGATGTCCAGGGCGGGGCCGATCCAGCCGAGGAGGAGGGCGAGGCCGGCCGTGGCCCAGGCGCCGGGGGCGAGGCGGGGCGAGAGGCCGTGGAGCAGGACGGCGAGGCCGCCCAGGGTCCAGATCGCCGGGACCTGGACCAGGCAGGCTCCGAGGACGGCGCCGAGTTCGGAGCCGTAGCCGAGACCGAGGCCGAGTCCGCCGAGCAGCATGATGAGGACCGTGCCGCCGAAGGCGATGACGAGGTGTCCGCCGGCCCAGCGCAGTCGGCCGACGGCGGCGGCGAGCAGGGGTTCGGCGCGCTGCGAGGTCTCCTCGCCGTGCAGCCGGAGCACGGAGGAGACGATGTAGAGGGCGGCGACCATGCCCAGCATGTTCACCATGGTGGCGAGGAACGCGTCGGTGATCCCGGCCTGTCCGCCCATCCGCTCGATGATCTCGCGGGTCTTGGCGTTGTCGCCGACCAGGTCCGATGCGCCCTTGGTGATCCCGCCGAACGCGGCACCGGCGGCGAGGAAGCCGAGGCTCCAGCCGAGCACCGCGCCGCGCTGCAGCCGCCAGGCCAGTGCTCCGGCCGTGCCGAGGCGGCCGGTGGCGGGCCCCGGCCGGGTGGACAGGAAGCTCATGCCGACATCGCGCCGACCGGCGAGTGCGTAGGCGACGGCGCCCTGTACACCGACCGCCGCCACGAACAGCAGCAGGACCCACCAGCGTTCGTCGGCGAAGGCGCGGAGGTTCTCCAGCCAGCCCACGGGGGAGAGCCAGGTCAGCACCGACGAGCCGTCGTCGGTCGCCGAGTCGCCCGCCGCCTTCAGGACGAAGGCGGCGCCGATCAGGCCGCCCGTCAGCCCCTTGGCGAGCCGTGCGCTCTCCGTCAGCTGGGCGACGATCGCCGCCATGGTCGCGAAGACCGTCCCGACCGCGCCGATCGCGAGTCCCAGCGCCAGGGCCCCGGCGCCGCCCTGTCCGGCCAGGCCGCCCGCGATGAGCAGGGCGAGGACGCCGTTCGCGACAAGTGCCGCGAGCAGCGCGGCGGTCAGCGGGGCGCGCCGCCCGACCATCGCGGCGGAGACGAGCTCCTGCCGTCCGCTCTCCTCCTCTTCCCGGGTGTGCCGTACGACGACGATCAGGCTCATGACGGCGGCGAGCACTCCGGCGTAGCCGCCGATGCGCCAGGCGGTGAGTCCGCCGAGCGAGTCGCTGAACACCGGCCCGTAGGTGGCGCGCAGGGAGCTGTTGGCGAGCATCTGCCGTGCCACGTCGGCGCGTTCGGCGGGGGTGCTGTAGACGGTCTTCAGGGAGCTCGGCAGGGAGAGCACCATGAGAGCGGTCACGCCGATCCACAGCGGCATCATCACGCGGTCGCGGCGCAGCGCGAACCTCAGCAGGGTTCCGGTGCCGGCCAGCGGGCGGGAGCCGCCGACGCGTGCGGCGAAGGTGCCGGCGGTCGTGGCGGTCATCGTGCCGTCGCCTCCTCGGCCCCGGCCCGGACGTCCTCCTGGTAATGCCGCAGGAAGAGCTCCTCCAGGGTCGGCGGGGTCGAGGTCAGGGACCGTACGCCGGAGTCGGTCAGCGACCGCAGCACGGCGTTCAGCTTGTCGGTGTCCACGTGGAGTTCGACCCGGCAGCGGACTCCGTCCGCCCGGATCCCGGTGTCCTGGACCCCGGTGTCCTGCACTTCGAGGTCGTGGACCCCGGGCAGGGACGCGAGTCCGTTCGGCGGGCCGGTGAGTTCGGCGGTCACGCTGGTGCGGGTGAGGTGGCGCAGATCGGTGAGGGAGCCGCTCTCGACGGTCTGCCCCTTGCGGATGATGCTGACGCGGTCGCAGAGTTCCTCGACCTCGCTCAGGATGTGCGAGGACAGCAGAATCGTGCGGCCCCGGTCACGCTCCTCCTGGACGCACCGCTGGAAGACCTCCTCCATGAGCGGGTCGAGGCCCGAGGTCGGCTCGTCCAGGATCAGTACGTCGACGTCCGAGGCGAAGGCGGCGACGAGGGCGACCTTCTGGCGGTTGCCCTTCGAGTAGGTCCGCCCCTTCTTGGTGGGGTCGAGCTCGAAGCGCTCGATCAGGTCGGCGCGCCGCGCCGGGTCGAGGCCGCCGGACCGTCCGCCCGCCTGCCCGCCGCGCCGGGCGCGGCCCCCGCCGTGCAGCCGCCCGTAGAGGTCGATGACCTCTCCGCCGGAGAGGTTGCGCCACAGGGTCACGTCGCCGGGGACGTAGGCGACCCGGCGGTGCAGTTCGACCGCGTCCGCCCAGGGGTCCATGCCCAGCATCTGAGCCGCGCCCGAGTCGGCGCGCAGCAGGCCCAGCAGGACCCGGATGGTGGTGGACTTCCCGGAGCCGTTGGGGCCGAGGAAGCCGTGCACCTCACCCGCCTCGACCTCCAGGTCGAGGCCGTCCAGCGCGTGCGTCGTGCCGAAGGACTTGTGCAGTCCGGCGACGCTGATTGCCTTCGTCATGATTCAGAACGTACGCTTCTTTCAGAAATTTGTGAAGTTAAGGAAACGTATAAATCCTGGCTACACTCGACGGTGATGCGCGAGCAGGGGAGATGATCGACAGATGGCGGAACCGACTGCGGCGAAACGGGATCCCGAGGCGGTCTCCCAGTTCGTCGAGGGCTTCGCGGCGCAGCTCGTCGAGGCCGGGATGCAGCGGATGCCCGCCCGGGTCTTCGCCGCGCTGCTGGCCTCCGACTCCGGTGCCATGACCTCCGCCGAACTCGGCGAGCAGCTCCAGGTCAGCCCGGCCGCCGTCTCCGGTGCGGTGCGCTATCTCGCGCAGCAGCACATGGTCTCGCGCGAGCGCGAACCCGGTTCGCGGCGCGAGCGGTACCGGGTGCACAGCAACCAGTGGTACGAGGCGCTGACCAACCGCGACGCGGTGCTGAAGCGCTGGGAGGTCGCCCTGCGGGCCGGCGTCGACTCCCTCGGGCCGGCGACCCCCGCCGGGCACCGGCTCTCCGAGACCCTCGCGTTCTTCGAGTTCATCGACGGTGAGATCGCCGCGATGATGGAACGCTGGCGCGCCCACCGGGAGAAGCTGTACGGCGACAGGTGACGAGCAGAGGCGTGGCGTCCCCATGCCCGCCCTGTCCCGCGCCCCTCGGCATTCGCCCGTCACGTGTCCCGGCGCCCTGGTGGGTCACCGCGTCCCGGAACCCCGCCCCGCCTGTCACGTGTCCCGGAACCCCGGTCGGTCACCGTGCGTTGGAGTCCGGGCGGTCACCGTGCCCGGAACCGGGTGTCCCCGCGCCCCTGGGCGTTCGCCCGTCACGCGTCCCGGAACACCGGTCGGTCACCGTGCCTTGGAGTCCGGTCGGTGATCACCGTGCCCGGAACCCGTTCGTCACCGTGCCGTCGGCAGGGTCAGGCCCCAGGCCGACTCCCGTAGCGTCCAGGTGCGGGTGCGGACCGGACCGGCGACCACGGAGTCCGCGCGGTAGCGGAAGTCGGCGCCGGAGATGGTGACCTTGTGTCCCACCAGTCGCAGGGGCGAGGCCTCGGCACCCACGGACACCGAGCGGACCTCGATCTCGGCCCCGGTCCCCGACGCCCCGGGCGTCACGGACACGGTCTCAACGGGCTGGTCCAGATCCACCACGCACACCCCGTCGACCTCGATCCGCAGCCGGGAGGGCCCGGGGCCGGGTCCGGGAGCGAGCCGGGACGGCCGGGAGGCGAGGGTCCGGACCAGGGACTGGCAGGTGCGGAGCCAGGGATGCGCACCGGCCTCCCCGGGCGCTCCCGCGCCCACCGGAGCGGGCGGCCGGGAGGGCAGCGAAGGAATGCGCAGTGCGCCGAGCACCACGCCGTCGCTGTCGTCCACGAGCATGTCCAGCCGCCGTTCGGCCCCGTCGAGGACCGCCCTGGCCGCCGCGACGGCCCCCATCGGCACCCCGAGCGAGCGGGACAGCGACAGCACGCCTCCCACGGGCACGAAGGACAGCGCGCACGCGGCCAGTTCCCGCTGCCGGTGCAGCAGGGACACCGCCCGCAGCAGAGCGCCGTCGTCACCGATCACGACCGGTCGGCGCGCACCCCGACGGATCAGCGCGCGGGCGAATTCCTCGGGCCCCTCCGGGAGGCACACTTTGGTCGCCGCACCCGCGCTGAGCACGTCTTTCGCGATCCGTACAGACTCGCCGTCCGTCCGTCGGGCGACCGGGTCGATGACCACCAGAAGCTGGTCGGAAGCCGCCACCTCGGTCATGCCTCGCTTCCTCGGGTAGCATCTTTGTGCAAGAGCCCCTTGCGCTATTGCGCCAGGGGCTTCGTCTATTCCGGGGCATCCGGTCCGACGGTCGCGGCCAAAGGTGGTCGCCGGCGTACGCAGCCGTATCGAAAACCAGCCGCGTACGTCCCCGACCTTGGACATGCCCCGCCCGGAAGGGGTGTACGCCTGTGCCCGCACTTGTGCTGCTCGGTGCTCAGTGGGGTGACGAAGGCAAGGGAAAGGCCACCGACCTGCTCGGTGGATCCGTGGACTATGTGGTGCGCTACCAGGGCGGCAACAACGCCGGCCATACGGTAGTCGTGGGCGACCAGAAATACGCCCTCCACCTCCTCCCTTCCGGAATCCTCACGCCGGAGTGCACTCCGGTGATCGGCAACGGAGTCGTCGTCGACCCGTCCGTCCTGTTCTCCGAGCTGAACGGACTGAACGAGCGCGGCGTCGACACCTCCAAGCTGCTGATCAGCGGAAACGCTCATATCATCACGCCTTACAACGTCACTGTCGACAAGGTGACGGAACGCTTCCTCGGAAAGCGGAAGATCGGGACCACCGGACGCGGGATCGGTCCGACATACGCGGACAAGATCAACCGCGTCGGTATCCGCATCCAGGACCTCTACGACGAGTCGATCCTCACCCAGAAGGTCGAGGCGGCCCTCGAGGTCAAGAACCAGCTGCTCACCAAGCTCTACAACCGCCGCGCCATCGAGGCGAGCCAGGTCGTCGAGGAGCTGCTGGGCTACGCGGACCGGCTCAAGCCGTACGTGGCGGACACCGTCCTGATCCTCAACCAGGCGCTCGAGCAGGACAAGGTCGTGCTCTTCGAGGGTGGCCAGGGCACGCTGCTGGACATCGACCACGGCACGTATCCGTTCGTGACGTCGTCGAACCCGACCGCTGGCGGCGCCTGCACGGGTGCCGGCGTCGGCCCGACCAAGATCAGCCGGGTCATCGGCATCCTCAAGGCGTACACCACCCGGGTCGGCTCGGGTCCGTTCCCGACCGAGCTCTTCGACGCGGACGGCGAGGCGCTGCGGCGCATCGGCCACGAGCGCGGTGTGACGACCGGCCGTGACCGGCGCTGCGGCTGGTTCGACGCGGTCATCGCCCGCTACGCGACCCGCGTGAACGGTCTGACCGACTTCTTCCTCACCAAGCTGGACGTCCTGACCGGCTGGGAGGAGATCCCGGTCTGCGTGGCGTACGAGATCGACGGCAAGCGCGTCGAGGAGCTCCCGTACTCCCAGACCGACTTCCACCACGCGAAGCCGATCTACGAGACCCTCCCCGGCTGGTCGGAGGACATCACCAAGGCGAAGACCTTCGCGGATCTCCCGAAGAACGCGCAGGACTACGTGAAGGCGCTGGAGGAGATGTCGGGTGCGCCGATCTCCGCGATCGGCGTCGGCCCGGGCCGCGACGAGACGATCGAGATCAACTCGTTCATCTAGCCCGGAGCGGTATCCGCCGCTGTCGATGAAGCCGTCGCTTCCACGAGTACGCCCCCGGCCGACATCCGGGGGCGTACCCGTACCCGGGGAGCCGGCCTCAGCGGGAGGTCGGTCTCCACGCGTGGTCGGACGCGAGCGTCCACGACTGGCTGACGCCGGTGGTGGAAGTCGCCCGACCGACCGCGGGTTTCCCGGGCCGTGCCCGCGTTCCGGGGGTTCCCGGTGACATCGCCGTCATCGGCTGCGACAACGGGGACATCATGGCGCCGGCCGGCGGCCTGCCGCTCACCACCGTCGACGTGGACCTCACCGAGATCGGCCGGGTCGCCGCGCCGCGCCTGCTGGAAGCCGTCGACGCCGAGGACACGGACCCGGAGCCCGGTGTCCACGCGGTGCCGTGCCGACGGGTGGTACGCGAGTCCAGCTGATACCGGCTGCCGTCTCTTCGCGTCGTTCGTCTCAACTTGACCGA
Organism: Streptomyces sp. NPDC060027; assembly: GCF_042737005.1. Lineage (NCBI taxonomy): Bacteria > Bacillati > Actinomycetota > Actinomycetes > Kitasatosporales > Streptomycetaceae > Streptomyces > Streptomyces sp. NPDC060027. The sequence goes on along the minus strand of NZ_JBHWVI010000088.1, from coordinate 21,790 downwards.
TTATGAACGCAGTTGATGAACGGTTGTGCCTATGGTGCTCACCCGCCCGGGGTGACGCCGGGGCGATCTCCCGGAGTTCCCGGCAGGAAGGGGTGCCCGTGATGTCCGGAGACGAGCCGTACGCGGGTCACAACCCCTTGGCCGTCCTCCTGCTTGCCGCGGCCGGACTGGGCGCCACCCCGTGGTTGCTCGCCCATGGGGTCAGGCTGTTGTTCCGGGCCGGGGCGGCCCGGACCGCCGGGGCGGCCCTCGCGGCGGCCACGGCTCTGACCTGGGCCGCCGCGGTCGGTATGTACACCTGGGGCGTCCTGCACCTGGTCTTCCTCGACGAGTCGAGCCAGTCCCAGGCGTGCGCCAAGGCCGTCGGTACGCGTCAGATCGCCGCCTATGAACCGTCGTTCGTTCCGCTGCGCTTCGACTGTCGTACGAGCGACGGGCACACCTTCGAAGCGGTTGTCCCCTCGTACCTCAACCCGTCGGTGGCCGTGCTGGGGGTGGGTGCCGCGGCATTCACCTGCGCCGGATTCGCGCGCGCCCGAAGCGATGAGGACGTCTCATGACGGCACGCCGGTCCGTGGCACGCCTGTCCGCGCGAACCGTTGCCGCTCGGCTCCCTTCCTCGTGGCGGCCGGCGGCACTTCGCGCCGGGCGTCGAGGGGGGCGACACGTGTCGGACGGGGCCCATGCCCGCCGGTGCGGGGCCGCACAGGGCCGGGGCCCCGCACCGGGAGGGCCGGATCAGCTGAAGATGATCATGGAGCCCTGGGCGAGACTCCGGGTCGCCGCGGCGTGCAGGCCCAGCCAGACGTGACGTTCGCGGGCGAAGGGGCTGGCGTCGTAGGGGGCGGGAGCGGCGGGCTCCTCCAGCTCCGTGGGAGCGTTCGGGGGCTGCGGTGCCGCCGGGGGGTTGGCCGGGTCGATGCCGATCGAGGGGGCCACGAACTCGAGTTCGCGCAGGAGGGCCTGGGAGGAGCCCAGGGGGCCGCCGCCCGCGAGGAGTTCGTCGTTGGCCAGCGGGTGCGGGAACTCGACGGGTACGTACGCACCGGCGTGGTCGTAGTGCCAGACCAGATGCGACTGCTGGGCGTTCGTCTCGAACATCTCCAGCAACTGTTCGTAGTCTCCGCCCAGTTCGTCGACCGGCGTCACCGCGAGCCCGCACATCTGGAGGAGGTACGCGCGGCGCAGGAAGTGCAGCGCGTCGTAGTCGAAACCGGCGACCGGGGCGACGTCACCCGAGAGGCCCGGCATGTACGCGTACACCGGCACCGGTGGGAGTCCGGCCTCGGCGAGCACCTTGTCGTAGAGCGCGAGCTCCTCGGCGAAGGGGTTGTCGGGGGTGTGGCACAGCACGTCGACGAGCGGGACCAACCACAGGTCACAGGCCAACAGACGGCTCCTCTTGCTCCTTGGGGTGCAGGGTGGTCAGGGCAGCGTAGTGCGCGTGGCGGTCTTGTGAAGAGGCCGGTACGCAAGTAGGTCCTCCGGGTGGGCCGGGGCCGGCCCGCCGCACAGGGGCCGCGCCCCCAACCCCCCGATCCCCGGCGGGGGTGTCCTCAAACGCGGGACCGGGGTGATCCGGGTCCCGGCCGGGGTCTCACGTGGCGTCGAGCCGTTCGATGAGGGCGAGCGCGTGCTCGTTGTACGCCGTCACGATCGCCCGGGCGGTGTCGGGGTCGCGGCGGGCGAGGGCGTCCACCAGCTCCGTGTGGCCGGACCACAGCTGGCCCTTCAGATCGGCGACCCGGCGCAGGTGCTGGACCGTGCAGACCCAGGACTGGACCCGCAACCGGTGCAGGAAGTCGCCGAGGTAGGGGTTGCCGAAGAGGCTGCTCAGTTCGCGCCAGAAGCGGAGGTCGTAACCGATGAGGATGTTCAGGTCGCCCGCGGAGGCCGCGCGCTGGGCCTCCTCGCCGCGGCGCCGGACGGCCGCGAGGGCGGCGAGCGCGCGGGGATCGTCGGCCTGCCGCATACCGCCGGCCACGAGGTCCTGGAACATGCCCTCCGTGATCAGGCTGCGCGCCTCGATCATGCCGCGGTAGTCGGCGGCGGAGTACTCGTGCACACGGAAGCCGCGGTGCTGGTCGGCGTCCAGGAGTCCCTGGGCCGACAGGTCGACCAGGGCCTCGCGGACGGGGGTGGCGGAGACGCCGTACTGCTCGGCGATCTCCTTCACCGTGAACTCCTGGCCCGGCCGGAGGCGACCCCCGAGCACCTCGTCGCGGAGCGCGTCCGCGATCTGCTGTCGCAGGGTGCTGCGGTTTACGGCGCCCGTGCCGCCGGTGCCGGCCATGGTGGTCGTCTCACTCCCCGTCGCGTGGGTAGTTGCGCGTATCTACTCGCGTATCCCGTCGAGCAGGCCACCATACGCGGTGGGGAATCGGCGAGCGGATTTCCCGGCACCCCCGCAGGGGCGCCGGGAACCGCGCGACCGGCCCCCGCGGGGGCGGGGAATCCCTTACGGCCTCACACCGTGTGCTCGTCCGCCACCGACAGCGCCTCGTCCAGGGCCGCCAGCCCCTCCTTGGCCTCGGCCTCGGTGATGTTGCACGGCGGCACGACGTGGGTGCGGTTCATGTTGATGAAGGGCCACAGACCGCGGGCCTTGGCCGCGGCGCCGAACGCGGCCATCGGCGCGTTCGCCTCGCCCGACGCGTTGTACGGGACCAGCGGCTCCCTGGTCTCCCGGTCCTTCACCAGTTCCAGCGCCCAGAAGACGCCCGTGCCGCGCACCTCGCCGATGCTCGGGTGCCGCTCGGCCAGCTCGCGCAGCCCCGGCCCGAGGACGGTCTCGCCGATGGCCGCGGCCTGGTCGACGATCCCCTCCTCCTCCATGACGTTGATCGTCGCGACGGCGGCGGCACAGGCCAGCGGGTGCCCGGAGTAGGTGAGTCCGCCCGGGTAGGGCCGCTTGGCGAAGGTCTCGGCGATGGCGGAGGAGATCGCCACACCGCCCAGCGGCACATAGCCGGAGTTCACGCCCTTGGCGAAGGTCATCAGGTCCGGCGTGACGTCGTAGTGGTCGGCGGCGAACCACTTGCCGGTCCGCCCGAACCCGGCCATGACCTCGTCCAGGACGAAGACGATCCCGTACCGGTCGCAGATCTCCCGCACCCCGGCGAGGTAGCCGGGCGGCGGCGTCATGATCCCCGCGGTGCCCGGGATCGTCTCCAGGATCAGGGCCGCTATGGTCCCCGGTCCCTCGAAGGCGATCGTGTCCTCCAGGTGCTGGAGCGCGCGCTCGCACTCCTGCCGCTCGCTGTCGGAGTGGAAGGGGCTGCGGTACAGGAAGGGCGCCCAGAAGTGGACGACACCGGCCGCGCCGCTGTCGTTCGGCCAGCGCCGGGGGTCACCGGTGAGGTTGATCGCGGTGGAGGTGGCACCGTGGTACGAGCGGTAGGCGGAGAGCACCTTCGGACGGCCGGTGTGCAGCCGGGCCATCCGCGTGGCGTTCTCGACGGCCTCCGCGCCGCCGTTGGTGAAGAAGATCTTGTCCAGGTCGCCCGGGGTCCGCTCGGCGATCAGCCGGGCCGCCTCCGAACGCGCCTCGACGGCGAAGGCGGGCGCGAACGTGGACAGGGTCGCGGCCTGTTCCTGGATCGCGGCGACGACCTTCGGGTGCTGGTACCCGATGTTGGTGAAGACGAGCCCACTGGTGAAGTCCAGATACCGCTTGCCTTCGTAGTCCCAGAAGTACGACCCCTCCGCGCCGGCGACGGCTAGCGGGTCGATGAGCTCCTGCGCGGACCAGGAGTGGAACACGTGCGCACGGTCCGCGGCCTTCACGGCGGCGCCGGCCTGGGGGTTGGGCTGAGGGGTCATGCGGCGAAGCGTAAATGTCCACGGACCGGGCGCGGTATCGGCGTCCTGTCTGTGGTCCGGAGCTTTCCGCGACAGTCTGTCGGGCTTGGCCGAGGGGACGCGGCGGCGTCAAGGGTTCTCGGCCCCGGCGGCCGGGCTGTGCCCGGGCGGTGTGCGCGCCGAGCACTTGACAGCATCCTGTCTGAATGACAGCATGCTTACATAACGTCCGCTCGCCCGAGGAGGAGTCATGAACGCCACCGCAGACACCGGCACGGGTTCCGCACCCCGCAAGCCCGTCCACCTCGCCGTCTACGACACCTTCGCCGACTGGGAGACGGGGCACACGACGGCCTACCTCGCCCGGGCCGGCTACCCGATCCGCACGGTCGGCCCCGGCCGGGAGCCGGTCACCACCATCGGAGGGCTGCGCGTCCAGCCCGACCTCGCGCTCGACGAGCTCCGCCCCGAGGACAGCTCGCTGCTCGTCCTCACCGGCGCCGACCTCTGGGACACCTCCGAGGACCTCGCGCCCTTCGCCCGTACCGCCCGCGCGTTCCTCGACGCGGGTGTCCCCGTCGCCGCGATCTGCGGGGCGACGGCCGGCCTCGCCCGCGAGGGGCTGCTCGACGACCGGGACCACACCAGCGCGGTCTCCTTCTACCTCGCCGCCACGGGGTACCGGGGCGGCGAGCGGTACACCGACGCCGACGCCGTCACCGACGGCGGGCTCGTCACCGCGGGGCCCACCGAACCCGTCGCCTTCGCCCGCGAGGTCTTCCGGCTGCTCGGGGTCTACGAGGGCGAGGTCCTGGACGCCTGGTACCGGCTCTTCCACGACTCCGACGCCGAGGCGTACGCCGTACTGGAGAAGGCGGACCGGTGAGCCGACCTCGGCAGGACCTGTTCAGCCGCAGCGCCCTCGCGGTCTTCCGGCTGAACGGGCAGTACCTCTCCGTGGCCGAGGAGCTGGCCCGGCCCGCCGGGATCACCGCCGCCTGGTGGCAGGTGCTCGGCGCCGTCCTCGGCGAACCCCTGCCCGTCTCCGGGATCGCCCGCGTCATGGGCATCACCCGGCAGAGCGTGCAGCGCGTCGCCGACCTGCTCGTGGACCGAGGGCTCGCCGAGTACCTGCCCAACCCCGCCCACCGCCGCGCCAAGCTCCTCTCCCCGACCGAGCGGGGCCGCGCCGCCGTCGCGGAGATCGGCCCCGGCCACGCCTCCTTCGCCGACCGGCTCGCCGAGGCGCTCGGCGCGGACGGGCTCGCCGAGACCGTCCGTGTCCTGGAGCGCCTGTCGGCCGTCCTCGACGATCTGGAGGCGCCGGAGACCACGGATTCGGCGGCACCTGTTACGAAAACGGCACCAGCCGTGACGGAACCGTAGGCACCGCCCCGTCCACCTCCCCGTACGGCGCACTATCCTCGGTCTGTTGCACACATATGGGGGAGGGTGGGCGCAGCCATGGAGAACCTGGGGGCAGGGGATCCGCACCAGATCGGGGCGTACCGACTGCTGGCGCGGCTCGGTGCCGGAGGGATGGGCCACGTCTATCTCGCGCGCTCCGACCGGGGACGTACGGTCGCCGTCAAACTCGTCCGTCCGGAACTCGCCGAGCAGGAGGAGTTCCGTGCCCGCTTCCGTCAGGAGGTGCGGGCCGCGCGCCGGGTCGGCGGGCTCTGGACCGCACCCGTCCTGGACGCGGACACCGAGGCCGCGATCCCGTGGGTGGCCACCGGCTATGTCGCGGGGCCCTCGCTCCAGGCCGTCGTGGGACGCGACCACGGCGCGTTGCCCGAGCGTTCCGTGCGCATCCTCGCCGCGGGCCTCGCGCACGCGCTGAAGGACATCCACGCCGCGGGCCTCATCCACCGCGACCTCAAGCCTTCGAACGTCCTCGTCACCATCGACGGCCCCCGCGTCATCGACTTCGGCATCGCGCGCGCCCTGGAGACGGTGACCGACGGCGGTCTGACGCACACCGGGGCGCTCGTCGGCTCGCCCGGGTTCATGGCCCCCGAGCAGGTGCGCGGCGACCGCGTCACCCCCGCGTGCGACATCTTCTGCCTCGGCTCGGTCCTGTCGTACGCCGCGACCGGCGCCCTTCCGTTCGGGGCGGCCAACAGTGGTGTGCACGCCATGATGTTCCGCATCGCGCAGGAGGACCCGGACCTGACGGGCGTGCCCGAGGGCCTCGCCGATCTCGTGCGCGCCTGTCTGCGCAAGGACCCCGACGCCCGGCCCGGCCTCGACGAGATCCTGGCGCGCACGGGCGCCGAGGACACCGTCTCGGACGGGCGCACCCTCGATCCATGGCTGCCTGCCGCGCTGGTGGCCCAACTCGGCCGCCACGCGGTGAAGTTGCTCGACACGGAGAACCCCGACGCGGGGCAGGAGCAGCCCCGGTCCGGTGCCCCGGTGCCCGGTGCCGCTCCCGTGCCGGCGATGCCCGCCCTGCCGCCGGCCCCCGCACCGTCGGTCCCCGCCCCGGACCTCTCCAAGCCGCCGTCCGCCTCGCCCGCCTCCTCGGCCTCGGCCGCCTCCTCGACGCCGTCCGCGTCCTCCTCGACGCCCGCCGCGTCCGCCGAGGCCTCCCCGGAGCACGCGCCCACCCCGGCCGAGGAGGGCTCCACCCCGCCTCCGCCCGGGCAGCCCGGCCCCGTGAACCATCTCCCCACCCTCGTCGCGGGCCCGGGCCAGACGCCGCCCCCGGCGGCACCGGCCGCTCCGCACCCGGCCTACGGCTACCCGCAGCAGCACCCGCAGCCCTCCGGCCAGGGCCCGGCCCACCCGGCGTACGGCTACCCGCAGGCCGGCTGGGGCTCGCCCCAGCAGCCGCCGTACGGCTCGACGCCGCCGTACGGACCGGGCGTCGCCCCGGGCCCGTACGGCCCCGGCGGCGTCACCCCGCCCTACGGCCCGACCCCTCCGTACGGCCCCGCCGTCCCGCTCGGCCCCGAACCCCAGCGCAGGGGCGGCCGATCCACCGCCCTCCTCGTCGTCGTGGCCCTGGTCGTCGCGCTCGGCGCGGGCGGCAGCGTGTACGCGCTGCTGAAGGGCGGCACGGGCGGTGGCCAGGACGATCCCAAGGCGTCCACGCCGGCCTCCGGCGCGCCGACCACACCGGGGCAGAGCACCTCGCAGGAGCCGTCCGCCGGCTCCGAGTCGCCCAGCGCCGAGGCATCCGCGGACGGCACCGTCCCGGAGGCCTTCCTCGGCACCTGGGACTCCAGCATCGACAACGCCACCGGTCACAACACCCGCCGGCTGACCATCCAGCAGGGCGAGGTCGGCGACACGGTGCTGACGCTCACCGCGGACGGCCCCGCCGGCAGCGGCACCTATCACTGCGTCTTCGAGGCCACCCTGACCGGGGCCCCGGGCGCCGGCGGACCGCTGGAGATCGGCCCCTCCCAGGTCACCTCCGGCGAACCGGCGTCCTCGTGCTCCCCGGGCGCCGCCTCCGAGGTCACCCTCCTGTCGGACGGCCGGCTGCGCCGGGTGAACACCAACTCGGGCGAGGCGCTCACCTATACGAAGAGCGGCTGAGTCCGCCCGCGGTCCCCAGGAGTCCCGAGGACCGCGGTCCCCAGGAGTCCCGCGGCCTGTGAGGCCCCTGGTCGGCACGCCAACTGCCCTGCCGACCAGGGTGGTCGAAGTTCACTTCCGGTATGCGGGCGGGACGCCGGGCGGGCTGAAGATCCGCGGCGCCGGGTGACGCCGCCCGGGACCGCTACCGGGGCTCCGGCGGGCGCTGGCGGGGCATGTTCGGGCGGGTTCCCGGCGGCAGCGGCACGCGTCCGTTCAGGGGCGACCCGTCGACCCGGGGGGCTCCCGCCGACGACGACTGGATCCCGAGCGGCGCCGGTCCCGTGCGGAACTCCACCATCCAGTCCGCCGTCTCGGTGCGCACCAGCTCCGTGATGTCCTCCGTGAACCTCCGCAGCACCCCGAGACACCGGTCGGCCGCCTCGCTGGCCGTCCCGTCCGCGGGCCCGAGGACCTCCCGGACGCTCTCGGACGCCCAGTCGAACTGAAGTACCTGAAGCCGCCGCTGCACAGCCTGCGCGGTGGCCACGTCCCTTATCCATCCGGAGGTCACTCCGAAGAACCGGTCGACGGCGACGCAGGCGACCGCGGACAGCAGCGCCAGATACCCCCACGGGGCGGCACCGCTCACGGACCCGGTGAGGTCGAGCAACGGCAGCGCGGCTCCGGCGACGGCTCCCAGCGCGGCCCCGCACCGCAGCAGACGCGCCCCCCACCGCTTCCACATGCGGTCGGACAGGTACCAGGCCGCGGTGTCGAGCGCCCCCTGCTCCACCCACCGGTAGAGCTCATGGAGCCGCTCGGCCGGCTCCCCCCAGTCGCCGAGCGGGAACGGCCGACCGGTCAGGTCACCCGGCCGCAGCCCCGCCGCCCCCTCGCTCCGCCCGTCCTGGGGCGGCCCCTCGGGCTGCATCTCCGGCTGACTCACCCGGCACTCCCTAACTGACGACGGTGATGACGGACGATGGTCATGAAACTGACGTTGCGTGACGCCTTGTGACGCGTGGTGCAAATGCGCCGTCCCCTTCCTACCGCCCAATGGGTGGCGATGGACCTGGTTTCAATGCCTTTCCGCCCGGAAGAGGGTCTTGATCAGGTATAGGCGACGTGACGGTGTCACTCGAAAGAGTGCTTGGGCGACGGGCCCGTCGACCACGTAGGCTCATGCTGGACAGGAAAAACGGTCCGGACAGCCGTACTCGAACCAGGAGCTGATCGTGATTCCCGGTGGTGGCCAGCCCAATATGCAGCAGTTGTTGCAGCAGGCCCAGAAGATGCAGCAGGACCTGGCGAACGCGCAGGAGGAGCTGGCGCGGACGGAGGTCGGGGGCCAGTCGGGCGGCGGCCTGGTGAAGGCGACCGTGACAGGCTCCGGAGAGCTTCGCGGCCTGGTGATCGACCCGAAGGCGGTCGACCCCGAGGACACCGAGACGCTCGCCGACCTGATCGTCGCGGCCGTCCAGGCGGCGAACGAGAACGCGCAGGCGCTCCAGCAGCAGACGCTCGGCCCGCTCACCCAGGGGCTCGGCGGCGGCGGCATCCCCGGTCTGCCCTTCTAAGACCGGTGGCGGCCAACTACCGTACGCACCAGGAAGAAACGTAAGACGGAACCCGGCGGTACCAGGGCACTCGGAAAGGCGATCCGTTGTACGAAGGCGTTGTTCAGGACCTCATCGACGAACTGGGGCGGCTCCCCGGCGTCGGTCCCAAGAGCGCGCAGCGGATCGCCTTCCACATCCTCCAGGCGGACCCGACGGACGTCCGTCGGCTCGCGCAGACCCTCATGGAGGTCAAGGCGAAGGTCCGCTTCTGCGCGACCTGCGGCAACGTCGCGCAGGAGGAGCTGTGCAACATCTGCCGCGACCCGCGCCGCGACCTCTCGGTGATCTGTGTGGTGGAGGAGCCGAAGGACGTCGTCGCGGTCGAGCGGACGCGTGAGTTCCGGGGCAAGTACCACGTGCTCGGCGGCGCGATCAGCCCGATCGAGGGCGTCGGCCCGGACGACCTGCGGATAAGGGAACTCCTGGCCCGCCTCGCCGACGGCGCGGTCACCGAGCTCATCCTGGCCACGGACCCGAACCTGGAGGGCGAGGCCACGGCCACGTATCTCGCCCGCATGATCAAGCCCATGGGCCTCAAGGTCACCCGCCTGGCCAGCGGCCTCCCGGTGGGTGGCGACCTGGAATACGCGGACGAGGTCACGCTCGGCCGCGCCTTCGAGGGGAGACGACTCCTAGATGTCTGACGCCACGCTGCACGCGACCAGCCCGGACCCCGACGACTTCGTGGTCCAGATCGCGGACCAGGTAGAGAGCTTCCTGGTCGCCGTCACCGAGGTGGCCAAGGGCGACGAGCCGGACTCGGCCGTGCCCTTCCTCCTCCTGGAGGTCTCCCAACTCCTCCTGGCCGGCGGCCGTCTCGGCGCGCACGAGGACATCGTCCCCGACGAGCGCTACGAGCCCGACCTCGGCCCGGAGGCGGATGTCGACGAACTCCGCGAGCGTCTCGCGGTGATGCTCGAGCCGATCGACGTCTACTCCGAGGTCTTCGACCCCTACGAGCCGCGCAAGGCCCCGGTCCCGGCCCGTATCTCCGACGACCTCGCCGACGTCATGGCCGACCTCCGCCACGGCATGGCCCACTACCGCGCGGGCCGCACCACGGAAGCCCTCTGGTGGTGGCAGTTCTCCTACTTCTCCAACTGGGGCTCCACCGCCTCCGCGACGCTGCGCGCCCTGCAGTCCGTGGTGGCGCACGTGCGCCTGAACCAGCCCCTCGAAGAGCTCGACGGCCTCGACACCGACCAGGACCTCGGCGAGGAGGCCCTCGCGGAGGAGGCCGGCAAGGTGATGGCGGAGGAGATCGCCGGGCCGCTCGGCCTGCGCACGGTCAAGTAGCCGACCGCGCTCCGGCGGGGGTTCCCGGGGCGGTCGCCCGCGCTCCGGCAGAGGTACGCGGTGTGACTCGGGGCACTTTCGGAGTGCCGGGGCCCCAGCACGGGCAGGTGCCGTCTCGGAGCGGCCGGATGTCCCTACTGACCTGACATCCCGAGAGATCACGTCGTGAGCGGGACATCTCACGATGCGATACCTCGGAAGGGAAATCCGGCCGCTCGTTAGACTGAGCCGACCGCAGTAGTGCGGTGCAGAGACGGATTGAGCGAGGAGCGCACGTGGGCCTTGTCGTGCAGAAGTACGGAGGTTCCTCCGTAGCCGATGCCGAGGGCATCAAGCGCGTCGCCAAGCGAATCGTGGAAGCGAAGAAGAACGGCCACCAGGTGGTCGTGGTCGTTTCCGCGATGGGCGACACGACGGACGAGCTGATCGATCTCGCCGAGCAGGTATCTCCGATGCCCAGCGGACGAGAGTTCGACATGCTGCTGACCGCCGGAGAGCGGATCTCCATGGCCCTGCTGGCGATGGCGATCAAGAACCTGGGCCACAGCGCCCAGAGCTTCACCGGCAGCCAGGCAGGTGTCATCACCGACTCGGTCCACAACAAGGCGCGGATCATCGACGTCACCCCGGGCCGTATCCGTACGGCGCTCGACGAGGGCAACATCGCCATCGTCGCCGGGTTCCAGGGCGTCTCGCAGGACAAGAAGGACATCACCACGCTGGGGCGCGGCGGGTCCGACACCACGGCCGTCGCGCTCGCCGCGGCGCTCGAAGCCGAGGTGTGCGAGATCTACACCGACGTGGACGGCGTGTTCACCGCCGACCCGCGCGTGGTGAAGAAGGCGAAGAAGATCGACTGGATCGCCTTCGAGGACATGCTGGAGCTCGCCGCCTCCGGCTCCAAGGTGCTGCTCCACCGCTGTGTGGAATACGCCCGCCGCTACAACATCCCGATCCATGTGCGCTCGTCCTTCAGCGGACTTCAGGGCACCTGGGTCAGCAGCGCACCACTCGTTCGAAAGACACAGCAGCAAGGGGACCAGAAGGTGGAGCAGGCCATCATTTCCGGTGTCGCTCACGACACCTCCGAGGCCAAGGTCACGGTCGTCGGTGTCCCTGACAAGCCGGGCGAGGCCGCCTCGATCTTCCGCGCCATCGCCGACGCCGAGATCAACATCGACATGATCGTGCAGAACGTGTCGGCGGCCACCACGGGCCTGACGGACATCTCCTTCACCCTCCCGAAGACCGAGGGCCGCAAGGCCATCGACGCCCTGGAGAAGGCGAAGGGCGTGATCGGCTTCGAGTCGCTGCGCTACGACGACCAGATCGGCAAGATCTCGCTCGTCGGTGCCGGCATGAAGACGAACCCGGGTGTGACGGCCGGCTTCTTCGAGGCGCTCACCGACGCCGGGGTCAACATCGAGCTGATCTCGACCTCCGAGATCCGTATCTCCGTGGTCACCCGCGCCGACGACGTCAACGACGCCGTACGCGCCGTGCACAGCGCCTTCGGACTCGACTCCGACAGCGACGAGGCCGTCGTCTACGGAGGCACCGGGCGATGACCGGACGACCGACGCTCGCGGTCGTGGGAGCGACCGGGGCCGTCGGCACGGTCATGCTCCAGATCCTGTCCCAGCACGCGGACATCTGGGGCGAGATCCGTCTGATCGCCTCGCCGCGCTCGGCCGGCCGCAAGCTGGCCGTGCGCGGCGTCGAGGTCGAGGTGGTGGCCCTGTCGGAGGAGGCCTTCGACGGGGTCGACGTCGCCATGTTCGACGTACCGGACGAGGTGGCCGCCCAGTGGGCGCCGATCGCCGCCGCCAAGGGCGCGGTCGTCGTCGACAACTCCGGCGCCTTCCGGATGGACCCGGAGGTGCCGCTCGTCGTCCCCGAGGTCAATCCGCACGCCGCCCGCGTGCGTCCGCGCGGGATCGTCTCCAACCCGAACTGCACCACCCTCTCGATGATCGTGGCGCTCGGCGCGCTGCACGCCGAGTTCGGGCTGCGCGAACTCGTCGTCTCCTCGTACCAGGCGGTCAGCGGCGCGGGCCGAGCCGGCGTCGACACCCTGCGCCGGCAGATGTCTCTCGTCGCCGGTACGGAACTGGGGACCAGCCCCGGTGACGTACGCCGGGCGGTGGGCGACGACACGGGCCCGTTCCCGGAGCCGGTCGCCCTGAACGTGGTGCCGTGGGCCGGGTCGCTCGCCGAGGACGGCTGGTCCTCGGAGGAGATGAAGGTACGCAACGAGACCCGCAAGATCCTCGGGCTGCCCCATCTGAAGGTCGCCGTGACCTGCGTCCGCGTCCCCGTGGTGACCACGCACTCCCTGACCGTGCACGCCCGCTTCCAGGACGAGGTGACCGTCGACAAGGCCCGGGAGATTCTGGCCACCGCGCCCGGAGTCGTGCTCTTCGACAACCCGGCCGCCGGTGAGTTCCCCACGCCCGCGGACGTGGTGGGCACCGATCCGACCTGGGTGGGCCGGGTCCGCCGGGCCCTGGACGATGCGACGGCTCTCGAACTGTTCGTGTGCGGGGACAACCTGCGCAAGGGTGCTGCCCTGAACACCGCCCAGATCGCGGAGTTGGTGGCGGCGGAGATCGTCGGGACCCCCTAGGACCGGTCCGCCGAACGGGCACCGGACCCACAGGTTCTGCGCTCCCGGCGCACGCCGACCGTAATCTCGGTGCTCTTCGCGTGATCGGTTTGTAGGATCCGTGTTGGTCCAGTGATCAATTTAATGGTCCGGACCACTTGAACGGACCCCTGTGGGCGTTCGAAGATTTTGCTCCCCGTTCTCCGCAACCGCGCGGAGGGCGGGGAGCGTCTTTGCGGTCGCCATTCAGCGGCTCCAGGGGGCGACAGGGCATTGGGCATAGGGGAAGAGCTGTTACGCATGAGGGCATTTAGTGCACCGTCGCGCTCGCTGAACGGCGTACCGACGGGCCGTCCGGGCAGCGTTCCCGTGGACGGGATTCCGGCCAATGTGACACCCGACGCGAATGTGATGCCTGTCGCGTACAACCCTGTCGGGGGGATGTGTGTCCAACAGGCGTGGCAGAGGTACTCGAATTCACCGCGGTACAGACAAGGGGCACGGCCCTGCGTCCACCCCGCCGACTCCGCAGCCCCGGCGTGCCCGGCGGCATGCCGGTGATCGCGCCCATGCCCGCAGCGCGGCCGGCCCGCATCCCGAACCAGCGCGACGGCGCCGAGGACACCCTGGCGGCGGGAACCACCGTCGACCATCTCACCGAGACCTACCGGGCGCATTACCGGTCGCTTCTCGGCCTCGCGGCGCTCCTGCTCGACGACACCGCCTCCTGCGAGGACGTCGTCCAGGAGGCCTTCATCCGGGTGCACTCGGCGCGCAAACGCGTGCGGGACCCGGAGAAGACGCTCGCCTATCTGCGTCAGACCGTCGTCAACCTCTCGCGTTCGGCCCTGCGCCGACGCATCCTCGGCCTCAAGCTCCTCTCGAAGCCGATGCCCGACATGGCGAGCGCCGAGGAAGGCGCGTACGACCAGTTGGAGCGCGACGCGCTGATCAAGGCCATGAAGGGGCTCCAGCGCCGCCAGCGCGAGGTCCTGGTCCTGCGCTACTTCGCGGACATGACCGAGGCCCAGGTCGCCGAGACGCTCGGCATCTCGCTGGGTTCGGTGAAGGCGTACGGCTCGCGCGGTATCGCCGCGCTCCGCGTCGCCATGGGGGCCTCGGCATGAGCGGGCACGACGAACGGCGGCGCCCCGAGGAACAGGGGCGCCCGGAACACGAGCACAAGCAATCGCACGCTGGGAACGGAACTGTGAACCACGGCCCCGACGAACAGCCCGACACACAGGGCACGGACGGACTGGGACCCGAAGGCCTCGGCTCCGACGAGCTGGCACTGCGCCGGCTGCTGCACCAGGCCGTCGAGGAGATCGAACCCGCCGTCGGCACCCTGGACCATCTGCGCCGGGCGGTACCGGCCCGGCGGGCCCGCAAGCGCCAGGCCGTGGTCGGCATGGCCGCGGCGGCGCTCTTCATCGGCACGGCGATCCCGGCGCTCGTCCATGTCTCCAACTCCTCCGGGTCGAACGCCGACCCGTCCATGGTGGGCAACACCGCGGAGGCCCAGGGCGCGCGCCAGGACAAGGGCACGGACGGCGGCAAGGACGCGGGCGGCTCCGCCGGCACGTCCAAGGGCAAGGGCACGGACGACAGGACGAAGAGGCCGGACGACAAGGACGGGGGCCCGGGCGGGGCCGCCCCCGGCGGTACCGGCCCCTCGGCCTCGGCCGCGGCCTCCACCGCCTGCACGATCAGCCAGCTCGGCGGCGCCTCCGGTGTTGCCAACGGACCGGACTCCGTCGGTGCGGTCTACGGCTCCTTCACCGTCTCGAACATCTCCACGACCGCCTGCACGGTCGCCGGCGCCGGCACCGTCGACGTGTCCGCCCAGGGCGCGGCGGACAGCGGCAAGATCGGTGTGGCGACGCATGTGGCGGGCGACGCTGCCACCGGGCTGCCCGACCCCTCCACGGAGGTCACCTCCCTGGTGCTCCAGCCCGGCGCCTCGTACGTGGTGAAGTTCGCCTGGGTGCCCTCGGAGACCTGCCCGGCCGTGGAGCCCTCACCGGACCCGACCCCCACGGAAGGCGCCACCGACACAGGCGGCACCTCGGCAGAGACGGGCGGCGGCACGGTGGCCCAGCTCCTCGTCGAGGACGGCGTGCAGGACGGCAGCGTCATCGTCTCCAGCATGGCGGCCACGGGCGGCGCGACGGCCTCGGTGAGTGTCTCCAACGCCTGCGCGGGCACGGTCTACCGCACGGGGATCCTGGCGGCGTCCTGACCGGTGCGTGGCGCGCCGGCCGACCGGTGCGCGGCGCGTGGACCGAGGGGCGGAGCCCGGAGATCGGGCTCGCCCCGGTCGCGCCGACGGGCGGTGGTGCCGGCGGGCGGCGGCGGTGTCAGGCCGTGGCGGACGGCGTCACCGCGGTGGTGGCGTCGTCGTTCCCCTGCTGCCCCGCGGGCGGGTCCGGGAGCAGCCCCAGTTCGGCGTCGCGGGCGAACTCCACCTCGCGGCGCAGCAGCCGGAACCACATGAAGACGACGAAGCCCGCGAAGACGAACCACTCGCCGGTGTAGCCGAGGTTCTGGAAGGCCTTGAGGTCCAGGCCCGTGTTCTGCGGCGCGGTCGGAGGCACCGCCTTCATCCCGGCGTCGGCCTCGGCCAGCGTGATCCACGCGTCGTACGGGGCGTACGGCACGAGGTTCACCAGCGACGCGGAGCTGATCGCGGCGGTCTGCCCCGGGGGAAGACCCCCGGCGGTGCTGACACCGTTCGAACCCGGACTCTCGGACGCCTGGAGGGCACCCGTGACGGTGACCTCGCCGCCGGGGGCGGCCGGGGCCTTCGCCGGGTCGGCGTCGCCGGGCAGCCAGCCCCGGACGACGGGCAGCGCCTTGCCGCCGTCGACCCGCAGGAGCGTCAGCACGTAGTACCCGCGCCTGCCGTCCAGTTCGCGGCCGGGCACGAGGAGCTGCTTGCCGTACCGCCCCTTCGCGGTGGCCTGTCTGCCGGACGTCTCCGTGGTCACGGGCAGCATCTCGGCCAGCGGCCGGGCCGGGTCCGTCTCGGCCGTCGAAGCCGCCTTGTCCGCCGTCCGGTGGTCCTGCACGCGGTCCTCGAAGCGCCCCAGCTGCCACGACCCCATGAACACGCAGAAGGGGATGGCCAACAGCACGAAGACGTTGATCCCCCACCAGCGGGGCGTCAGCAGGAACCGGTACACGCCTTCCACGGTACGGGGCGGCCGTGCGGGACTAGGCCGTGGGTCCCGCTCAATAGCGTTCGGCCAGATGCTCCCGGCCCGCTGGCGGCTCGTACGGCTCGGGCCAGAAATCGGTCACCGTGGCGATACGGCCCTCCTCGTCCGCCGTGAAGAACGTGATCGCGTGCAGCTTCTCCAGACCCACGGTGACGAGGGTCCAGGTGACGGCCTGACCGGGCTCGGTCATGACCCGCTCTATCCGGACCTGCCAGTCCCCCGGGTACTCGCGGTTGAACTCGACGTACCGCGCCCTGCCGCTGACGCGCTCCCGTGTCTGCGGCAGGGTGTAGACGACGTCCTCGGCCAGCAGGTCCGCGAACGCGACCCACTCCCGGGCGTTGGCGGCGGCCCAGTAACTCTCGACGGTCCTGCGCAGATCGGTCATGCGAAAAAGTCTGCACCCCGGCACTGACATCGCCCCTGACCTGCACAGTTGCCCTCGCGGCGAGACCGGCCCCCGGTCCGCCCTCCCCGACCTCGGGCTCGGCTCCGCGCGCCGGTCGGAGGGCGGCGGAGTGCCCGGGGACCGCGAAGTTGTCCACAGGCCGGGGACCTCGTCGGCACGGGCCGGGCGGGCCAGGCACTATGGGGCCATGACTGAGAGCACCAGGTCCACCGAGCAGCAGCAGGCAGACATGCCCGACTGGGAGAAGCGCTTCCGGGCACCGCGGGTGTCCCTGCCGGACTGGGCGGAGGACGCCCCGCACCGCTCCCTGTTCGTCTCGAACGCGACAGGGACGTACGAGCTGTACGCGTGGGACCGCGCGACGGGGGAGCAGCGCCAGGTCACCCACCGGGCGAACGGCACGACGGACGGGGTGCTCTCGCCCGACGGCGAGTGGATCTGGTGGTTCGACGACAAGGACGGCGACGAGTTCGGCATCTGGCGCCGCCGCCCCTTCGGGGCCGCCCTGGTCGACGGAGAGACCGACGAGCCGGCGGTCCCCGGTCTCGACCCCTCCTACCCGGCGGGCCTGGCCATCTGCCGGGACGGGCGTACGTCCGTCGTGGGCCGCTCGACGGACGACGACGGCTCGACGATCCATCTGGCCCGCGCCGGCGAGGCCCCGGTGGAGCTCTACCGGCACCGCGAGTCGGCCGGGGTCGGCGACCTGTCGCACGACGGCTCGCTGATCGCCGTCGAGCACACCGAGCACGGCGACGCGATGCACTCGGCGCTGCGGGTGCTGCGCCCGGACGGTTCGGCGGTCGCCGAGCTCGACGACACCGAGGGCGGCACGGTCGAGCTGGGCCTCGAAGTGCTGGGCTTCGCCCCCGTCGACGGGGACAGCCGACTGCTCATCGGGCACCAGCGGCGCGGCCGCTGGGAGCCCCTGGTGTGGGAGGTGACGACCGGCGAGCAGACGGACCTGCGCCTCGACCTCCCCGGTGACGTGGCCGCCGAGTGGTATCCGGACGGCTCGGCCCTCCTCATCGCCCACAGCTTCGAGGCGCGCAGCGACCTGTGGCGCTACGACCTCGCCTCCGGCGAGCTGACCGAGGTCGCGACCCCGCCCGGCACGGTCTCCGGGGCGACGGCCCGCCCGGACGGGACCGTGGAATACCTGTGGTCCTCGGCGGCCGAACCGTCGGCCGTCCGTTCGACGACCGGCGAGATCGTCCTGGACCCGCCCGGCCTGAAGTCCCCGGGATCGGTCCCCGTGGAGGACGTCTGGGTCGAGGGACCCGGCGGCCGTGTCCACGCCCTGATCCAGAAGCCGGCCGGCGCCACCGGTCCGCTGCCCACCGTCTTCGAGATCCACGGCGGCCCGACCTGGCACGACAGCGACTCGTTCGCCGCGGGCCCGGCGGCCTGGATCGACCACGGCTACGCGGTGGTCCGGGTCAACTACCGAGGCTCCACGGGCTACGGCCGCGCGTGGACCGACGCGCTCAAGCACCGCGTCGGGCTCATCGAGCTGGAGGACATCGCGGCGGTCCGCGAGTGGGCGGTGACGTCCGGCCTGGCCGACCCCGACCGCCTGATCCTCACCGGCGGTTCCTGGGGCGGCTATCTCACCCTCCTCGGCCTCGGCACCCAGCCCGACGCATGGGCCCTCGGCATCGCCGCCGTCCCGGTCGCCGACTACGTCACGGCATACCACGACGAGATGGAGGCGCTGAAGGCCATGGACCGCACGCTGCTCGGCGGCACGCCGGAAGAGGTCCCCGAACGCTTCGAGGCGTCCTCCCCGCTGACCTACGTCGACGCGGTCAAGGCCCCGGTGTACATCTCGGCCGGAGTCAACGACCCCCGCTGCCCCATCCGCCAGATCGACAACTACGTCCACCGTCTCGCCGCCCGCGAAGCCGTCCACGAGGTGTACCGCTACGACGCGGGCCACGGCTCCCTGGTGGTCGACGAACGCATCAAGCAGGTCCGCCTGGAACTGGACTTCGCGGAGCGCCACTTGGGGAAGTAGCCCCGGCCCGGGGGCCTGCGCCGGGTGCGCGCTGGGCCTGCTGCTGGGCCTGCGTAGGGCTGCCCGACGGGGGCCGGGGCCCGGCCCCCGGGTCGAATTCCGACGCGGGCCGGGCCCTACGCCCCGGTCCGCTGCCGAGGCCGTCGGCCGAGCAGCTCGGCGAGCCCTCGCCGCGTCGCGGCGAGCACCACGCGGTCCTCGGCCCGCAGGACGTACGTGGAGGGCAGGTCCCACACCAGTCCTGGGCCGCGCGAGGCGGACGCCGGGGCCGCCCGGCGTTCCCCGGGCGCCGCCGTGTCCAGCGCGAGGACCCGCCACGCCCCCGCCCGAAACGCCTCCCCGACCGTGCGTCCCTCCAACTGAGGATGCCCGCCCACATCCACCGCGGCGAACAGCAGCACCCGCCGCTCGACGGGAATCGCCCCGAGGATCTGGCGCCCCATCATCGACCCCGCGAACGCGGGCGCGGCCAGATGGGACACGCTGCGGCTCCGGGTGAGCGCGTCGGGATGCGCGGCCCGCAGGGTGCGGTACACGGCGGTCGCGAAGTCGTCGTCGTACAGCCGCAGTACGACCCGCAGATCGGGCCGTACGGTCCGTGCGTACAGCACCGCCTCCAGGTTCATCGTGTCCGCGCTCGTCAGAGCCAGCAGCGCGTGCGCCCGATGAATCTTGGCGGCCTCCAGCACACCTTCCTGCGTCACGTCCCCCAGCACCACGGGCACCCGCAGCCGCCGAGCCAGCGCCAGCCCCCGCGCCTCGGGATCGGCCTCGACGCACACGACGGGAATGCGCAGCTCCCGCAGCCGAGCCAGCACCCGCGTACCGATCTTGCCGACCCCGAGCAGCACCACGTGCCCGGACAGTCCGCGCGGCGGCTTCCGCAGGGCGGACCCGCTGCGGAAGGTGCCGAGCGCCTCCAGCACGGCGGCGAGCAGCACCGGCAGCAGCAGCAACCCGACGACGCCGGAGCAGAGTTGGAGGATCTGCCGCCCGAGTGGCTGGCCGATGGCCGGATCGTTGATGGCGAAGAGATCGAGCAGCGTCAGATACGTCGCCTGGAGCGGAGGCTCCTTGGTGACCAGCATCGACGCCACCGCGAGCCCGATCACACACGCGACGAGCCCGACGAACGACCAACGCAGCCGCCGCGACAGCAGGGAGCCGAACCAGGGGACGACGCCCCGCCCGGAGGACAGTTCGGGACCGGAGTACGACACGTTCTCCAGGACGACGGTCCCGCGTCCGGTCGCGGCGGCCACCGCCCTTTCGTCGGGCAGGAGTTGGGGACCCTGTGCTCCGCTGCTCTCCGAACCGTCGGCGCCGGCGGGGTCGTTGGTCGTGGCGGACAGCAGCGCCAGTGTGCACAGCCCGGGATCGGCGACTTCACCAGGACCGGGCGGCGGTCGCTCCACCGCACGCAGCATCAGCCCGTCGGTCTGGACGACCTTGCTGGTACCGGCAACGGCGGTCGCGGCCAGCGCGGGCGCGGCCGTGTCGGCGTCGGACAGCACGGTGGTGGACGCGTCGAAGGCCTCGACGCTTCCGCCCGCCCGCGAGGCATCGGGCCCTGGAGCGGCCCCGGCGTCGGCGCCGGCAGCGAGCGCGCTGTCGGCGGCGGCCGCGGCGTTGGCCAGGGCCGAGGCCTGGTCCAGGAGGGCCTCGATGTGCTGCCCGAGGCGCCGGTTGTAGAGCCGCAGGACCAGCCGGATACGCGGGTTGAGCCGCCGGGCGGTGAGCGCGGCGCGGATGTTGGTCTCGTCGTCGTCGTAGACGAGCGCGAGTGCGGCGGCCCGCTCGACGCCCGCGTAGGCGAGCACGCTCTCGGTGAGTTCGGCGGCCTCCAGCACCCGTTCGGAACCGGAAGCCTCACCTGTCCGGACACCTCCGGCTTCACCACTCCCGGCCCCGGCTCCACCCCCGTTCGCATTTCCGTTCCCGGAGGCCCGGTTCACCGCGGCGGACACCCGGTCGAACAGGGCGGTGGCCCGCGTCCGCCCGACGACCGGCGGCCGCACACCGTGCTGCGCGGGCGGCACCACGAGGGTCACCCGCTCGCCGTACACCCCACGCAGCTCGGCGGCCAGCCGATGCGCCAGGGCGTCGTCCCCGGCCACGACCATGTGCGCACCGGCGCCACTCGACGCACTCTGAGACGGAAGATTCCCCACGAGGAAGAAGACTGCCGCACAGGTGCGGGTGGTTCCAGTGCGTGTTCCGCCCCGTGGCATCCGGCCACGGAGCCTGCGCAAGAAATCGGTTGGCGGACCACAGCGACCGCTGCTACTTTTCCGGAAGCCGTGCGAGAGAACGAGGAGGTGGTACCCGTGAACGCAGTATCGACATGGGTGCTCCCCTCCGGGGTCACGGTCGGGCGATAGGTCGTCCGGGAGCGCCGTCAATGAGCACTCCCGAAAGGCACGACCATGCATTTCACTTCCGAACAGCGCCTCGACGACGGCGTCCTCGAACGCGAGTTCACCCTCGGTGAAATCCCCGGCATCCTGTGGACGCCCGCGTCCGCGTCCGCGTCTGCACCGGCGCCGCTGATCCTGATCGGCCACCCCCCGCTCGGACTGCGCAAGATGTACCCCCGGCTGGCGGGGCGGGCCCGGTACTACGCGGCGGAGTACGGCTTCGCCGCGGCCACCATCGAGCTCCCCGGGAGCGGTGAACGGCCCCGTTGGGCCGCGGCCGAGCAGGCCCGCGCCGACCTGCGCCGGGCGATCGAGGCCGGCGAGCCGGTCAGCGGCGAGATCGTCGACGCCCTCATCCTCCCGCTGGTCGAAAAGGCGGTCCCGGAATGGCAGGCCGCCCTGACGGCCCTCCTGTCGCTGCCCGAGATCGGCGGCCCGGTCGGGTACGAGGGGGGAGTGATCTCCATCGGCGTCCGCCTTGCGGTGGTCGAGCCGCGCATCGTGGTTGCCGGCTTCTTCGCCGGGAGTTTCGTCCCCGCCGCCATCGTCGAGGAGGCCCGCCAGGTCACCATTCCGCTGCGGGTCATGTTGCAGTGGGACGACGAATGGAACGACCGGCAGGCGTCCCTGGACCTGTTCGATGCCTTCGGCTCCAAGGAGAAGTCCCTGCACGCCAATCTCGGCGGGCACACCGGCGTCCCGCGGTCCGAGATGGAGGACGGGGTCCGGTTCTTCGCCCGGCACCTGAAGTGAGGCCGGGCCGTCAGGCCGCCGGCGGACGGTAAGCCGTGTGGGCCGGGATGCTGCCCGTCGAGGGCAGGTCCCGGTGCCCCTCTGCCGTCCATTCCGCGGGCCCCTGCCGACTCGGCAGGGG
>NZ_JBHWVI010000087.1:9765-31998 GCF_042737005.1 Streptomyces sp. NPDC060027 | reverse complement strand
CCCCTTTTCCCGTCCGGGTGCCTTACTTGGCGAAGCCGTAGTTCAGCAGCTTCTTGGCGTCCGACGTGCGGGCGGCGATCGACGTGGAGGCGAGCACCGTGCCGATGATCGTCTTGCCGTTGCGCGTGGCGGCGAACACGAGGCAGTACTTCGCCTCGGGGCCCGAACCGGTCTTGACGCCGATCGTGCCGCTGTAGCCGGTCAGCAGAGGCTTGTTGGTGTTCTCCCACGAGTAGTAGCGGTAGCCGCCGCTCGAGGTCGTCACCTTCTGCTTGGTGTTCTGGGTCTTCACGATCGTCTTGAACGTGGAGTTCTTCATGGCGCTGCTGGCGAGCTTCGTCAGGTCGCGCGGCGTCGAGTAGTTGTTGCCGTGGCCGACGCCGTCGAACGAGTCGAACTTCGTGTTCGTCATGCCGAGGCTCCGCGCGGTGGTGTTCATCTTGCCGATGAACGACTTCACGCGGGCGGCGCGCGTCGTGCCCGAGCCGAACTTGTCGGCGAGCGCGTACGCGGCGTCACAGCCGGACGGCAGCATCAGCCCGTAGAGGAGCTGACGAACGGTCACCTTGTCGCCGACGATCAGGTGGGCCGAAGACAGGTAGCCGTTGTCGACGATGTAGTTGCTGTAGGCGCTCGAGACGGTGACCTTGGCGTCCAGGTTCAGGTTCGTCTGGGCGAGCACAACCTTGGCCGTCATGATCTTTGTGGTGGAGCCGGTGGAGAGCGGGGTGTCCGCCTTCTTCGTGTAAAGGGACGTGCCGGTCCCGTTGTTCATCACATAGCCGCCCTTGGCGGCGATGGTGGGAGTGGCAACGGCGCCCGCGGGCGCGGCGCCGAAGCCGCCGGCGGCCAGCACGGCGCCGGTCGTGAGGGTCACAGCGGCGGCCCTGCGGAAACGCGTGCCCTTAATGCCGGTAATCAAAATGAACGCTCCGTATGCGCGAAATGCCCCTGGGAGAACGACACATGACAGTGCCGTCTTACGTACGGACTCCCGGGGCGGGCAAAGGGATGTACGGCAGAGGGGTGGAAGTTATGTGACGTGGGTTACATCGAGAGGGGGGTGGGGTCCGCATGCTGAAATGGCTCAGAGCATGGGTACGTGTTGTATCTATGATGTGCGCATGCCTTCTGCCCCGCCCGCGCCGGTGCGACCTCCCGTGAAGCAGCCGCCCGCCGCCGACCGCGTCTACGCACACGTCAAGCAGGGTGTCCTGGAACGCCGTTACGAGGGCGGGACCCTCCTCACCGAGGGCGAACTCGCCGACGCCGTGGGGGTGTCGCGCACCCCGGTCCGTGAGGCGCTGCTCCGCCTCGAGGTCGAAGGACTCATCAGGCTCTACCCGAAGAAGGGCGCGCTCGTCCTGCCGGTCTCCGCCCAGGAGATCGCAGACGTGGTCGAGACCCGCCAGCTCGTCGAGGAGCACGCCGCGCGCAAGGCCGTACCGGCCTCGCCGCAGCTCCTGGTCCGCCTCGAAGAACTGCTGGCCCGGCAGAAGGAGCAGGCCGCCGCCGGAGATCTGGCCGCCGCCGCCGTCACCGACCGCTGCTTCCACGCCGAGATCGTCCGCAGCGGCGGCAACGAGATCCTCTCCCGGCTCTACGACCAGCTCCGCGACCGGCAGTTGAGGATGGGGGTCGCCGTGATGCACGCGCACCCCGACCGGATCACCAAGACGCTCGTCGAGCACGAGCAGATCCTCCAGGCACTGCGCTCCGGCGACGCCGACGCGGTCGTCGACCTCATCCACGGACACGTCAGCTGGTTCTCCAACCTGGCGCGGGGCGAGGTCCGATGAGCTCCTCGGCCACTCTGCCCGGTGATCCGCCCGGCGGCCGGCGCGCGATCGCCGTCTGGGGCATCGGTGTCTCCGTCTACTTCGTCGCGGTGATCTTCCGTACGTCATTGGGGGTGGCCGGGCTCGACGCGGCGGACCGTTTCCACGTCGGCGCCTCCGCCCTGTCCACGTTCTCCATCCTCCAACTCCTCGTCTACGCGGGCATGCAGATACCGGTCGGGCTGCTGGTCGACCGGCTCGGCACCAAGAGGGTGCTGACCATCGGCGTGGTGCTGTTCACGGCGGGGCAACTGGGCTTCGCGTTCTCCTCGTCGTACGGCATGGCGCTCGCCTCGCGCGGCCTGCTGGGCTGCGGTGACGCGATGACGTTCATCAGCGTGCTGCGGCTCGGCACCCGCTGGTTCCCCGCGCGGCGCGGGCCGCTCGTCGCGCAACTCGCGGGCCTGGTCGGCATGGCGGGCAACCTCGTCTCGACGCTCGTGATCGCACGGCTGCTGCACGGACTGGGCTGGACCACGGCGTTCGCCGGAAGCGCGGCCGCCGGTGTGGTCGTCCTCGTCCTCCTGCTGCTGTTCCTGAAGGACCACCCCGAGGGCCATGAACCGGAGCCGTTCCCGCACCGGGGCGCCGCCTACGTCCGACGGCAGATCACCGCGTCCTGGCGGGAACCCGGCACCCGGCTCGGTCTGTGGGTGCACTTCACCACGCAGTTCCCGGCGATGGTGTTCCTGCTGCTGTGGGGGCTGCCGTTCCTCGTCCAGGCGCAGGGTCTCCCACGGGCCACGGCCGGTGAGCTGCTGACGCTCGTCGTCCTGTCCAACATGGTCGTCGGGCTCGTGTACGGGCAGATCGTCGCCCGGCACCACACGGCACGGCTGCCGCTGGCGCTGGGCACGGTCGCGTCGACGGCGGTCGTGTGGGCCGGAGTGCTGGTCTACCCCGGCGAGCACGCGCCGATGTGGGTGCTGATCGTGCTGTGCACGGTGCTCGGGGCCTGCGGGCCGGCCTCCATGATCGGCTTCGACTTCGCACGGCCGGCGAATCCGCCGGAGCGTCAGGGAACCGCGTCCGGGATCACCAACATGGGTGGTTTCGTCGCCTCGATGACGACGCTGCTGGCCATCGGTGTGCTGCTCGACGCCACCGACGACAACTACCGGGTCGCCTTCTCCGCCGTGTTCGTGCTCCAGGCGGCCGGGCTGAGCCAGATCTTCCGGCTGCGGAAGCAGGCGGCCCGCCGGGAGCGGGAGCGTCTGGTGGCCAGCCGGGTGGAGACGGTGCACGTGCCGGCCTAGCCACCGCAGGCCATGCCGACCGCCCCCCCCGCCCGCGCATCCCGACCTGGACCGGCGTGGGCGACGGGGGGAGACGTGGGCGGCTGAGGGCCGTGGGCGTCGGGGGACGCGTGGGCGGCGGGGCGAGAGCCCGCCCCGCCCGTCCCGCTCCGTTACGGCGTGACGGTGAAGTTGCGCAGGATCGCCGCCGCCAGCTCCGGGTCGCCCTCGGTCTTGATGCGGTCGGACACGGCATCGGCGTGGACGCGGCCGCAGGCGAGCCGGACGAAGGTCTCCCAGTCGAGGGAGAGGCTCGCGGCGGGACCGAGGGACGGCGCACCGTCTATCGAGCCGCGCCCGTCGGCGTCGATGCGGACGGTGCGAAGGAACTCGACGGGGCCGTGCACGTCGAAGACGACCGCCGAGTTCGCCGGCGCCCCCGCGTCCTTGGCGACGACCTTCGGCAGGGCGGCCAGCAGGTCGTCCCGGACGATCTGCGAACCGGGGGAGTCGAGGTTCCCCGGCCGGCCCAGCGTGACCCGCAGATCCTGCTCGTGCACCCACACGTCGAACGCACGGTTGCGCATCGCCTGTTCGAGGGTGACCTCGGTGCCCAGAGGGCCGCGCACCTTGGCGTCGGGCTGCCGCGACTCGTTCCGCAGCTGCCTGTTGCGGCGGATGACCGTGTACTCCAGCTCGGAGGTCATCTCCGGCGCCGTGTGGTGGCGGCGCACGTCGACCTGCATCTCCATGTAGCGCTGGTGCTCGTTGGTCACGTGGTAGAGGTCGCGGGGGAGCGTGTGGATCGGCCGCGGGTCGCCGAGCATCTCGCAGTCCAGCCCGATGACATGGGAGACGATGTCGCGGACCGACCAGCCGGGACACGGAGTCCGCCGGTTCCACTCGCCCTCCACAAGCGGCTGCACCAGCTCGGATATGGCTTCGATCGAGTGGGCCCAGGCGTCGGCGTAGGACTGAAGACTCGGATGCAGACTCACGGAACGGGACCCCTCGGGCGGTTGGACGCGGGCAGTGCACAGGCAGCGGGTGTCTTGGGACGCTAAGTTACGCTGCTGTGAGGCACCCCGGCAGTGCTTTCGTGTGACGATCGTAGGCCCGTATCGACGGCTCGAATGCCAGGACGGTGGTAGTGTGCGCGCCTCGCTCCTCCAGATCGACGTAAACGCCAACGAATCGGTCGCTGCCCGCAGACGCCGTGTCGCGGACCTGGTACGGGATCAAGCCGGAGTCGATCTCGTGGTGCTCCCCGAGCTGTGGACCACGGGCGCCTTCGCCTACGAGGAGTTCGGAGCCCAGGCCGAACCGCTGGAGGGGCCGACCCACGAGGCGATGGCCAAGGCGGCGAGCGACGCGGGCGTGTGGCTGCACGCGGGCTCGATCCCCGAGCGCGCCGTGTCCGAGGGCGGTTCGGGGTCCGAGGCCCCCCTCTACAACACCTCCCTCGTCTACTCCCCCGCCGGTGAACTCGTCGCCGCCTACCGGAAGATCCATCGCTTCGGCTTCGACAAGGGCGAGGCCGTACTGATGGGCGCGGGCACGGAGCTGGTGACGGTGCGGCTGCCGGAGACCGTCCTCGGCGTGGCCACCTGCTACGACCTGCGGTTCCCCGAGCTCTTCCGCGGGCTCGTCGACGCGGGGGCGCAGACCTTCGTCGTCCCGGCCGGCTGGCCCGAACGGCGCCGATCCCACTGGACCCTGCTCGCGCAGGCACGCGCCGTGGAGAACCAGGCGTACGTCCTCGCCTGCGGAACGGCCGGTACGCACGCGGGAGTTCCCCAGGCCGGTCACTCGATCGTGGTCGACCCCTGGGGGGAGGTCCTCGCCGAGGCGGGCTCGGACGAGGAGATCCTCACGGTGGACTTCGACCCGGCGAAGGTCGCGACGACGAGGGAACAGTTCCCGGCCCTGAAGGACCGGCTGCTGGGCCTGGAGACACCCCGCCGCTGACCCTTCTCAGTCGTCCCCCCGCTCCTTCTCCGCCAGATGGATCACGCACACCGCCACCGCGATCAGCAGTGCCGGATCGGCGTCCTCCCGTACGACGTCGACTCCGTAGGTGTCGCGGACGTGGAGCCGGCGGCGGGAGATCTGGGCGAGGAGCTCGTTGTCGTAGTCGACGGCGAACTCGCGGTCGAGGATCTTGCCACTGACGTCGAGCTCGGTGCCGTCGACCAGGGAGACGCGGTAGTGGTTGCGGAGCAGGGACAGACGCTTGCGCTTGATGGTCGCGAGCGGGTCGCCGTCCCGCTCGATGATCATCGTGTCGCGCAGCGCGAGCATCTTCTGGTGGATGTCGATGAGGACGCGCCCATGGGTGTCCTTCAGTTCGAAGGTGTCCCGCAGGCGCATGGCCTTGCCGTCGACGAGGAAGGCCTTGTCGCCGTGGTCGTCCTCGATCCAGTAGTCGTCACCGAAGCCGAGCAGCCGGTCGCGTACGAGGTATCTCATGCGTCACCGGTTCCCCGGCGGGCGGTCCGAAACGCCGCCGGTAGGCCGACGGGCTGAGTCCGGTCGCCCGGCGCACCCGTTCGCACCCGTTCGCGGCGGTCCCGAGCCCGCCGCGGTCCGCCACCACGTCGAGCCGGACCTCGCCGCGCTCGATGAGCGGGCAGGCCAGGGCGACCCGTTCCGCCGTCAGCGGCGCGCGCCGCCAGGTCGCCGACCGTCAGCGGCGCGCCGAGCCGCTCCTGCGCCCAGGCGGGCACCCCGCTGACGACCGGAAGCGGTGGCTCGCTGGTCTCCGGCCCGTTCGCCGGCTCGCGCGCACCGGTCCGTAACAGCCTTGCGCCAGACGCGACTTGGAGTGGCTCCTGAGTAAAACGTGTCCCCCGCGCAACCAAGGGCGCCCTCCGTTGGTCTGATCTTTACCAACGCCGCTCCACGCCCGCGCCGACACGAGGTGAACCCGGGGTGGCGCACCGGCGACCCACACCCTGTGGATGCCCCGAGCATCCCCGCATGCCCAGGAGGACCCCGCATGCACCACCGCCTCAGCGTCACCCTGGCGACCGCCGCGGCAGCCGCCCTCACCGGCGGTCTGCTGGCGTTCGCCACCGCCCCGGCCTCCGCGGCCGGCGCCGCCAAGGCGTACGACTTCAACGGCGACGGCTACCGCGATCTCGCGATCGGCGTGAAGTCGGGGACGGCCGGCGGCAAGAAGGGCGCCGGATACGTCGCCGTCGTGCCCGGCTCCGCGAAGGGACCGAAGACCTCGGCGCGCTACACCGTCAGCCAGTCCACCAGCGGCATACCCGGCACCTCCGAGACGGACGACTTCTTCGGTTCCCGGATCACCAGCGCGGACCTCGACAGCGACGGTTACGCGGACCTGGTCGTCACGGCGCCCGGTGAGGACGCGTCCACCAGTGAGGACACCGGCCGCATCACCATCCTGTGGAGCGGCCCGCGGGGCTTCACCCGCGGCACCGTCCTGAAGGGCTCCACGCTGTACGGCGGCACCGGGTTCGCCGGGCTGGCCGTCGCCGACGTCGACGGCGACGGGAAGTCCGACATCGTCACCGCCAACCGGGGTGACGAGACCTCCGGCGTCTCCGTCGCCCGCGGCCCGTTCGCGCCGGGCACCACCCCGGCGGCCCTCACCTACGTCGCCGGCGCCGGCATCCCGCACTTCACCGGATACATCCGCCTGGCGGTCGGCGACATCGACGGCGACGGCAGGACGGACGTGGCCGCCGCGTACAACGGCCTGGAAGGCGGCGGCACCACCTACCTGCGCGGCACCTCCACCGGGCTGGTCCGCGCCGGCTCCTGGTACGGGGAGACCACGGGCAACACCGTGGCCGTCGGCGACTTCGACAAGGACGGCTACGCGGACCTCGCCCTCGGCAACGCTGCGTTCGGCGCCCACGACACCGAGGAGCCCTGGGTCCCGCAGCACCCGTTGCCCACCCGCAAGGGTGGCGCCGTGCGTGTGCTGTACGGCAGTGCGCAGGGACCGGCGGCCACCCGTCCCCCGGTCGACCTGGTCCAGGGCACCGGCGGTGTTCCCGGCACGGACGAGACCGACGACCGTTTCGGCAACACCCTCTCGACCGCGGATGTCAACGGCGATGGCGCCGCCGACCTCGCGATCGGCGCACCGGGCGAGGACATCGGCTCCGCCGTCAACACCGGCAACGTCACCGTGCTCCACGGCTCCGGCTCCGGACTGACCACCACCGGTGCCCAGAGCTTCAACCAAGGCACCGCCGGCGTCCCCGGCTCCAACGAGACCGACGACTCCTTCGGCGGCGCGAACGGCTACGGGATCTTCCTGCGGGATCTCAACCGCGACGGCCGTGCCGACCTCTCCGTCGCGGCACCGGGCGAGGACGGCGACAACGGCCGCGTCTGGACCCTGACCGCCGGCGCGTCCGGCCCGACCGGTACCGGCGCGGTCAGCTTCACCGCGGGAACGCTCGCACTTCCCGCCCCCACGACGGGCCTGGCCTTCGGGTCGGTGCTCGGTTACTGACGGCTGGACGGCACAGGCAACGCCCTCGGGGGACATCCGGGGGCGTTCGTCGTCCACCCGCGTCGGCGGTCGGCGGCAGGCTCCGGCGGCCGTGCGACCCTGGACGGATGAGCAAACGCGTACGTGTCCGCGCCCCCGAGCTGGTCGGCAAGGGCGGGTGGCTGAACACCGGCGGCAAGGATCTGAAGCTCGCCGACTTCCGTGGCCGCGTGTTGATCCTGGATTTCTGGACCTTCTGCTGCATCAACTGCCTGCACGTCCTGGACGAACTGCGGGAGTTGGAGGAGAAGCACCGGGACACCGTGGTGATCGTCGGGGTGCACTCGCCGAAGTTCGCGCACGAGGCGGAGCACCAGGCGGTCGTCGACGCGGTGGAGCGGTACGGGGTGGAGCATCCGGTGCTGGACGACCCGGAGCTCACGACCTGGAAGCAGTACGCGGTACGGGCCTGGCCGACGCTCGTGGTGATCGACCCCGAGGGATACGTCGTCGCGCAGCACGCCGGTGAGGGGCACGCCCACGCCATCGAGCGGCTGGTGGAGGAGCTGGAGGCCGAGCACGCGGCGAAGGGCACCCTGCGGCGCGGTGACGGCCCGTACGTGGCGCCCGAGCCCGAGCCGACCGTGTTGCGCTTCCCGGGCAAGGCGCTCGCCCTGCCGAGTGGGAATCTGCTGGTCAGCGACACGACCCGGCATCAGCTGGTGGAGCTGGCGGAGGACGCCGAGACGGTCGTACGGCGCATCGGATCGGGTGTTCGCGGATGCGTGGACGGCAGCGCCGAGGCGGCGGAGTTCAGCGAGCCGCAGGGGCTCGCGCTGCTCGACGAGGGCGCGGTCGTCGTCGCGGACACCGTGAACCACGCCCTGCGCCGGGTGGATCTAGCGACCGGCGCGGTCAGCACCCTCGCGGGCACCGGCCGCCAGTGGTGGCAGGGTTCGCCGACGTCCGGACCGGCGCTCGAGGTCGATCTGTCCTCGCCGTGGGACGTGGCTCTCTTCGGCGGGAAGGTCTGGATCGCCATGGCCGGTGTGCACCAGCTGTGGGCGTACGACCCGGTGACGGAGACCGTCGGGGTCGTCGCGGGCACGACGAACGAGGGGCTGGTCGACGGGCCGGGGCCCGAGGCCTGGTTCGCGCAGCCGTCGGGGCTCGCCGCCACGGCCGACCGGCTCTGGCTGGCCGACTCCGAGACCTCGGCGCTGCGCTGGGTCGACCCGGACGGGAGCGTGCACACCGCCGTCGGCACCGGGCTCTTCGACTTCGGACACCGTGACGGGGCCGCCGGACAGGCGCTGCTCCAGCACCCGTTGGGTGTCACCGCGCTGCCGGACGGGTCGGTCGCGGTGAGCGACACCTACAACCACGCGCTGCGTCGGTTCGACCCGGCGACGGGTGAGGTGACCACGCTGGCCACGGATCTGCGGGAGCCGAGCGACGCAGTGCTCGTCGGGGACGACGTCGTGGTGGTGGAGTCCGCCCGCCACCGGCTGACCCGGCTGCGGCTGCCCGAGGAGGCCGTGCGCGTGGGGTCGGTCGCCCACCGGACTCAGCGCGAGGCCACCGAAGTCGCCCCGGGAGCCGTCCGGTTGGACGTCATCTTCCAGGCGCCGGCCGGGCAGAAGCTGGACATCAGGTACGGCCCCTCGACGCGGCTGCTCGTCTCCGCGACTCCGCCCGGGCTGCTGCTCGCGGGCGAGGGCGCGGGCACGGATCTCACGCGGACCGTCGAGCTGGACCCTGCCGTCACGGAGGGCGTGCTGCATGTGTCCGCGATGGCCGCGTCCTGCGACGACGATCCTGCCGAAGCGTATCCGGCCTGCCATGTCCACCAGCAGGACTGGGGGGTGCCGGTCCGCCTCACCGAAGGCGGTGCGGACCGGCTGCCCCTGGTCCTCGCGGGCATGGACGACTGAGTCGGCTCAGACGCCGTAGCCGTCGGAGTAGCCGTTGCGCTGGTGGCGGTCCTCCTCGACGACGGTCGCCGTCGGCGGTACGACCACCCGTCGGCGGCGGGCGACGCTGCCGAAGGTCGCCACACCGATCAGTCCGGCGATCATGAGGATCACGCCGACCACGTGGAGGTTGACCCCCTGCATGTCCCAGTCGGTCGCGAACGTGAGAATCGCCCCTGCGGCGATCAGGATGATGCATCCGCCCAGGCCCATGGGTGTCGCCTCCTTGAAGTAGCAACGCGGAGTCATTCCGGGCCCGTTCCGGGTACCCGGGACCCCGCGAGCCATGCGGAGGCGATCCCTCACGGTCCGGCGTCACCTCACGTCGACGTAGTCCTCGCGTCCGGAGCTCACCAGGTGGGTGCTGTTCGGGTAGAGCAGCACGGCGACCCAGGTGCCGTCCTTCCGGGCCGTGAATCCCTTGCTGAAGGAGCCGTTGGAGCGGGTCGTGGTGTCGCCCTCGTCGTACCAGGTGCTGGAGCCCTTGGGGCGGAAGAGGATCTTCACCTTCTGACCGGAGTAGGCCTTCCAGGCCGACGAGGTGTAGTGCTGCAGGGTGCCCTTGACGGTGATGGTCCGGCCCTTGGTGACGGGCTCGGGCGACGCGTTCGCGTCGGTGATACGGGTCTTCGTGCGTTCGGCGTGCAGCACCGTGCTGTACGACGCCTGCCAGTTGGCGCTGCCGGCGAAGTAGGCCCGGTAGTAGCCCTTCGCGGGCGCGCCGAACGTGCCCTTGAACCGGCTGCCGGTCTCCGGGTCGCCGTTGCCGGGAGTGACCGTCTTCATCGTCGTCCAGCCGGTCTTCCCGTCGGCCGAGTACTGCAGCCGTACGTGGTTGTCCGCGTCGCCGGGAATGCTCGACCCGGTGTGCAGGTAGCCGCCGGCGGTGAGTTCGGCGTACTTGTTCAGGCTGACGGTGAAGCCGCCGATCGACGTCTTGCGGGCGACGTGGACGGTGACATACCGCTCGGGGCTCGTGTTGAGGTAGGTGCCGCTCCGGACCGAGACGTACACCCTCCCCGTCCGTGACATCTTCAGCTCGCCGGTGAAGCGGCCGTCGGCGCCCGTGACGGGCCGCGAGGCCACGCCGCCGAACTCGTCGGACCAGGTCTCGTCCACCGTGGCTCCGGCCAACGGTTTCCACACCCCGCCGACGTACACCTCGGCGGTCCCGGAGACCTTCGCCGCCTGCCCGGCCTTGACGTCCAGTTCGGCGGTGTCCAGGGTCACGCGCGTGTCCGACCGCACGGCCCTGACCTCGACGCTCTCGTTGGCCCTGGACTGGTACCAGGGCTCGTCCGGCCGCAGCCAGGCGTTGACGCTGTCGTAGGAGCTGTCGGTGACGCGGTAGGTATAGGTGAAACGGCCGTCGGCGCCGGTCCTGGTCTCCGCGTTCGGGCCGGAGATCTCCAGGTCCACGCGCTCGTTCGCCGCGGGCGTGGTCTTGCCGGTGCGCGGGTCGGTGACCGTGAAGCCGCCGACGACGGTGACGTCCTGGTGCTCGTAGTCCGGGTTCTGCGGGGTGACCCGCAGATCCGTGAGGTTCGCTTCGAGCTCGTACCAGTAAGTGTCCTGAGCGGTGGTGGTGTCCCCGTCGGCGTCGGTCAGGTCGACCACGACACGGTAGGCGCCGAGGTCGGCCAGACGCAGCGGGGTGGTGGTCCGCCACAGGTTCGCGAAGCCGGTGCTGGAGTCACGGGTGAAGTCGCTGACCCGGGTGATCTCCGGGGCGTCGGCGGCGGAGCCCGGCGCGTACAGGTGTGCGGTGATCGAGGTGATGGCGGTGTCGGACGAGGCGGACACCGACACCAGGCCGTCACCGGGGTGGGCACCGCTGCCGACGCCGTACAGCACCGGCGCCACCGCCGCGTGCGCGGCGGGTACCGGGCCGAGCAGCAGGCCGGCCGCGACGGAGGCGCAGGCGAGCACCAGGGATGGTCTTCTGACATGGCGTTTCATACGAGGTCCCCCCACGAGACTCAAGATCGGCCCGCATCGTACGACGGCCGGGCCGATCTTGAACAGGTTCAAAAACAGTGGTTTCCGTCCCGTGGGGAAACGGCCGGAGGGGGTCGGAGGACTATCCCTCCAAAAACGCCACCAACGCGTTCGTCAGCAGGAACGGGTCGTCGGCGCCACAGAGTTCGCGGGCGCTGTGCATGGAGAGGATGGCCACGCCGATGTCGACCGTCTTGATGCCGTGCCGGGCCGCCGTGATGGGGCCGATGGTGGTGCCGCAGGGCATGGAGTTGTTGGAGACGAAGTTCTGGAAGGGCACGCCGGCCTTCTCGCAGGCGGCCGCGAACACCGCGCGGCCCGAACCGTCGGTGGCGTAGCGGTTGTTGACGTTCACCTTGAGGATGGGGCCGCCGTTGGCGCGCGGGTGGTGCGTCGGGTCGTGCCGCTCGGCGTAGTTGGGGTGCACGGCGTGGCCGGTGTCGGAGGACAGGCACACCGAGCCGGCGAAGGCGCGTGCCCGGTCCTCGTAGGAGCCGCCGCGCGCGAAGACCGAACGTTCCAGCACGCTGCCGAGCAGCGGTCCGTCGGCGCCGGTGTCGCTCTGCGAGCCGTTCTCCTCGTGGTCGAAGGCGGCGAGGACCGGGATGTACGAGAGTCCGGCGTCGGCCGACGCGACCGCGGCCAGCGCGGCCGTGGCGGCGTGCACGGACAGCAGGTTGTCCATCCGCGGCCCCGCGAGCAACTCCTTGTCGCGGCCCAGGTAGGCGGGACGCTCGATGGAGTGGGTCATCAGGTCCCAGCCGGTGACCTCGCCCGCGGGCAGGCCCGACTCCTCCTCCAGGAAGGAGATCAGATCGCCCTCGCGGGGGTCGCCGAGTCCCCAGATGGGCTGGAGGTGCCGCTGCTTGTCGAGCTTGAGTCCGTCGGTGCTGACGGAACGGTCCAGGTGGACGGCGAGCTGGGGCACGCGCAGCAGGGCGCGGTCGATGTTGACCAGGCGGGTCGAGCCGTCCCGCAGGGAGAGGCGTCCGGCCAGGCCAAGGTCCCGGTCGAGCCAGGAGTTCAGCAGCGGACCGCCGTAGATCTCCACGGCCACCTGCCGCCAGCCGTGCGCCCCGGTGTCCGGCAGCGGCTTGACCCGCAGGTTCGGGGAGTCGGTGTGCGCGCCCACGATCCGGAACGGCGTGTGCGGCTCGGCGCCCTCCGGCACGTACCAGGCGACGATCGCCCCTCCCCGCAGGACGTACTTTCCGCCGCTGGTCCCCTCCCATGCGTCGGTCTCGGCGACCTGACGGAATCCGGCCTTCTCCAGCCGCTCGGCGGCGGTCGCCACGGCGTGGTACGGCGTCGGGCTCGCCGCGAGGAAGGACATGAGGTCGTCGGTGTGGCCGCGGTCGAAGCGGGAGGGTGCACTCATGGGTTCACCTTAACGACGCACGAGGGCCCGCTCCCGGGGATGGGAGCGGGCCTTCGTAAGGGGGATGTGAAGGGCGGACACCTTGGGCACCTGACCGGATGGACAGGTTCCGGATCGGTGTCCGTCCGACTTGGATCGGGGTCCGTCCGGCTTCGCGGGGACCGGCGGCCTCCTGGGAGGAGGCTTCTGGCGGACCCCCGGAGGCCGGTTCCTAGAAGGCGGCCTCGTCCAGCTCCATCAGGTCCAGGTCGACGGCCTCGGCGAGCTTGCGGGCGCCCGTGACACCCGGCAGCACGTTGGCGGCGAAGAACTTCGCGGCCGCGATCTTGCCGGTGTAGAA
This sequence comes from Streptomyces sp. NPDC060027, assembly GCF_042737005.1. Classification (NCBI taxonomy): domain Bacteria; kingdom Bacillati; phylum Actinomycetota; class Actinomycetes; order Kitasatosporales; family Streptomycetaceae; genus Streptomyces; species Streptomyces sp. NPDC060027. The sequence goes on along the minus strand of NZ_JBHWVI010000087.1, from coordinate 18,762 downwards.
CGCCTTGTCCCGGGCGGCAGCCGTCTCCAGCTTCTCGGCCGCGACGGCGGCACCGCGCAGCAGCAGGTAGCCGACGACCACGTCACCGGAGGCCATCAGGAGGCGGGTGGTGTTGAGGCCCACCTTGTAGATGTTCTTGACGTCCTGCTCGGTGGCCGCGAGGTCGGTCAGCATCAGGCCGACGATGGCCTCCAGCTCGACGGCCGCCTTCGCGAGCTGCTCACGGGCGGCGGACAGGTCCTCGCCGCCGGTGCCGAGCGCCAGGAACTTCTTGATGTCCTCGGCGAGGGAGTTCAGTGCCGCGCCCTGGTTGCGGACGATCTTCCGGAAGAAGAAGTCCTGGCCCTGGATCGCGGTGGTGCCCTCGTACAGGGTGTCGATCTTGGCGTCGCGGATGTACTGCTCGATCGGGTACTCCTGCAGGAAGCCGGAGCCGCCGAAGATCTGGAGCGACTGGGCGAGCTGCTCGTAGCCCTTCTCGGAGCCGTAGCCCTTCACGATCGGCAGGAGCAGGTCGTTCAGGGCCTCAACGGCGGCGGTGTCCTCGCCGGCGGCCTCCTTGACCTGGATCTCGTCCTGGATCGCGGCGGTGTGCAGCACCAGGGCGCGCATGCCCTCGGCGTAGGCCTTCTGCGTCATCAGCGAGCGGCGCACGTCCGGGTGGTGCGTGATGGTGACCTTGGGCGCGGTCTTGTCCATGAAGTTCGCCAGGTCGGGACCCTGGACGCGCTCCTTGGCGTACTCCAGCGCGTTCAGGTAGCCCGTCGACAGCGTGGAGATCGCCTTCGTGCCGACCATCATGCGGGCGAACTCGATGATGCGGAACATCTGGCGGATGCCGTCGTGCTTGTCGCCGATCAGCCAGCCCTTGGCGGGGTGGCGGTCGCCGAAGGTCATCTCGCACGTGTTGGAGGCCTTGAGGCCCATCTTGTGCTCGACGTTCGTCGCGTAGGCGCCGTTGCGCTCGCCCAGCTCGCCGGTCTCGAAGTCGAACTCGTACTTCGGGACGAGGAAGAGGGACAGGCCCTTGGTGCCGGGGCCGGCGCCCTCGGGGCGGGCGAGGACGTAGTGGAGGATGTTCTCCTCCATGTCGTGCTCACCCGAGGTGATGAAGCGCTTCACGCCCTCGATGTGCCAGGAGCCGTCCTCCTGCTGGACCGCCTTGGTGCGGCCGGCGCCCACGTCGGAGCCGGCGTCCGGCTCGGTGAGCACCATCGTGGAGCCCCACTGCTTGTCCACGGCGATCTTCGCGATGTGCTTCTGGACCTCGTTGCCCTCCTCGAAGAGGATGCCCGCGAACGCGGGGCCGGAGGAGTACATCCAGACGGCCGGGTTCGCGCCGAGGATCAGCTCCGCGTACGCCCAGATCAGGGAGCGGGGCGCGGTGGAGCCGCCGATCTCCTCGGGCACGCCCAGACGCCAGTACTCGGAGTCCATGAACGCCTTGTACGACTTCTTGAAGGAAGCCGGGACCGGCGCGGTGTTGGTCTCCGGGTCGAAGACCGGCGGGTTGCGGTCGGCGTCCACGAAGGACTCGGCCAGCTCGTTCTCCGAGAGGCGGGTCAGCTCCTCGAGGATGCTCTTGGCGGTGTCCGTGTCCATCTCCGTGAACGGGCCGGTGCCGTACAGCTTGTCGCGCCCGAGCACCTCGAAGAGGTTGAACTCGATGTCGCGGAGATTCGACTTGTAATGCCCCATGGCGACGGCTCCGTTATAGAGATCGGCGAGGCACTGACTCCTCGCACCTGGTTCACGTACCAACAAGTAGCTTCGATGATGCTACCCGCCAGTAATAAGAAGCAACCCCGGGTGGGCCATATGTGGCCCACTACTCTTTGACGCATGTACGGCTACGAGCAGAACGCAGGCGCCCAGCAGGGGTACGTCCCGCCGCAGCAGCAGATGCCCGGGCAGATGCCGGGCGGGCAGATGCCCGGCGGGTACGGCCAGCAGCCGCCCCTGTACCCCGAGCCGTCCCCGCCGTCCCTGCCGGACGCGGTCCGCGCGTTCACCACGGGGTCCATGGCCGCCGAGGACTTCCAACAGGTCTTCGCCACGTCGAAGGTGTACTGCCCGCGCGGCGACAACCCCGGTTTTCTGGCGCTGCACAACACTCAGCAGCCTGTCATCCCGATGTTCACCTCGCTCAAGGAGCTGCGCCGGTACGCCGGCAAGGAGTCCAAGTACTTCGTGATCACCGGCGCCGAGGTGATCGACCTGCTGCCCACCGGCTACGGCTTCGTGATCGACATGGAGGGCGAGCACCGCATGGTCTTCGACGCGAAGGCCGTGGAGCAGATGGTGGACTTCGCGATGCGCCGTATGTACGGCTGACGGCCCGGCGCGGGCGCGGGCGATGCCCCGCCGTCCGTGCGGCCGAGGCGCCACAGTCGTGCCTCACCCATGCGTGACGCCCGGAGGGAATGCCCTCCGGGCGTCCGTCGTTACGGGTAGCAGAAAGTTCAATCCTCAACTAAACTCGAAGCACAAGGAGGTACCGACATGCCCGCAGTGACTGTCGAGAACCCGCTGGCCCTGCCCCGTGTGGCCGCGCCGGCCGACGCCGTGGAGCGTCCCGTGCTGGCCGTGACGACCGCGCCCAGTGGCTTCGAGGGCGAGGGTTTCCCGGTCCGCCGCGCGTTCGCCGGGATCAATTACAAGTACCTCGACCCGTTCATCATGATGGACCAGATGGGTGAGGTGGAGTACGCGCCGGGCGAGCCGAAGGGCACCCCCTGGCACCCCCACCGCGGCTTCGAGACCGTGACCTACATCATCGACGGCGTCTTCGACCACCAGGACTCCAACGGTGGCGGCGGCACGATCACCAACGGTGACACGCAGTGGATGACGGCGGGCTCGGGCCTGCTGCACATCGAGGCGCCGCCGGAGTCGCTCGTCATGTCCGGCGGCCTCTTCCACGGCCTCCAGCTGTGGGTGAACCTGCCGGCCAAGGACAAGATGATGGCTCCGCGGTACCAGGACATCCGCGGCGGCACGGTGCAGATGCTCAGCACCCCGGACGGCGGCGCGCTCCTGCGTGTCATCGCCGGTGAGCTCGATGGCCACCAGGGCCCCGGCATCACGCACACGCCGATCACCATGGTCCACGCCACGCTGCGGCCCGGCGCCGAGATCACCCTGCCGTGGCGCGAGGACTTCAACGGACTCGCGTACGTCCTCGCCGGACGCGGAAGCGTGGGCGCGGACCGCCGCCCGGTCCACACCGGCCAGACCGCCGTCTTCGGCGCGGGTTCCTCGCTGACCGTCCGCGCGGACGAGAAGCAGGACTCCAACACGCCGGACCTGGAGGTCGTCCTCCTCGGAGGCCGGCCGATCCGTGAGCCGATGGCTCACTACGGCCCCTTCGTGATGAACACCCGCGACGAGCTGCAGCAGGCCTTCGAGGACTTCCAGAAGGGCCGCCTGGGGACGATCCCGGCGGTGCACGGGATGTCGGAGGGCGGCCTGTAGGCCCTCGCCGTCCCGAGGTCCGAGGGGTGTCACGCGGATCACCCCCGTCGTACGACCGGCGCCTTCGCGAGGCCTTCTCCCCCGTTCGGCCCGCGCGGGGGCGCCGACCCGGCTGACACATGGTCAGCTGGGACGGTGCAGCTACTCCCCGAGGGCGCCCGGCGGTTGGCGGCCTGGTGTGCCGTGATCCTGCTGGCCGCCGGTGTGGGATGGGTGGGCATCCTGCTCTGCGGGGAATTCCGCACCGCGGTGGTGCCCGTGCTGCTCGCGCTGCTCGGGACCGCCCTGCTGGGGCCGTTGTACCGGCGGCTGGTGAAGGCGCGGGTCAACCGTTCGCTGGCCGCCGCCCTCACCTGCGTCGCGGTGGCCGTCGTGGTCGGTGGCGCCGTCTACATCGTCGTCGCCGCGCTCATCCACACCGGCGCGCAGATCGTGGACTCTCTTCGGCTGGCCGCGAGGTCCGTCGCCGAGCACTTCGGCGCGGCCGGTACCTCGCTGGACGACCTCGCCGCCAACTCCAAGGATCTGCTGACCGAGTTCGGCAGCACGGCCGCGTCCAATGTCGTCAGCGGCGTCAGCATCGTGGGCCAGGCCGTCGCCATGGCCTTCCTCGCCCTGTTGCTGGTCTTCTTCTTCCTGCGGGACTCGCACCGGGTCGCCGGAACACTGCGGTCGCTCGCGCCCCGGGGTACCGCCGACCTCGTCGAGGCCATGGCCCGGCGCGCCTTCGGGGCCGTCGAGGGGTTCATGCGCGGGACGACGATCATCGCCCTCATCGACGCCCTCTGCATCACCGTCGGGCTCCTGGTCCTGCGGGTCCCGGGTGCGGTGGGACTCGGCGCGCTCGTCTTCGTCGGGGCGTACATCCCGTATCTCGGCGCGTTCATCTCCGGCACCGTGGCCGTGCTGGTCGCGCTCGCGGACCGGGGATTCGTCATCGCCCTGTGGGTGCTCGGGGTCGTGCTCGCGGTGCAGGTCCTGGAGGGATACGGCCTCCAGCCGATGATCCAGAGCCGACAGGTGCAGATGCATCCGGCGGTGGTGCTGCTGGCGATCACGGCGGGCGCGTCCGTCGCGGGAGTCCTCGGCATGCTGCTCGCCGTGCCGCTGACGGCCGCCGCCTTCGGTGTGCTGCACGAACTCCGTACACGCTACGAGCAGGGCCCGGAAGGGCCGGAGGCGCCGGGGTTCCCCGGAGTGCCGGGGGCGCCGGGGCCTTCCGCGGACTCCTAGCCGGGGAGGTCCGCGGCCTCGCCGAAGGCATCGAAGGCCTCCAGCACCGCGGACTCCTGTACGGTCCGGGGCTCCCCGGCCTCCGGGTCCGAGGTCTCGGAGAACTCGAACCAGATGCTCTTGCCCTCGCCCCGCGGGTCCACTCCCCACGCGTCCGCGAGCAGTTCCACGAGCACCAGTCCGCGTCCGGACGACGCCAGCTCCCCGGGATGGCGCCGGTGCGGCAGGTCGTCGCTGCCGTCGGTGACCTCCACCCGCATCCGCCGCTTGCCCGGCTCGCCCGTCACCTCGGCGACGAGCAGCGCGTCGGCGTCGGTGTGCACGAGGACGTTGGTGACCATCTCGGAGACGAGCAGGACCGCGGAGTCGAGCTGGTCGGCGGAGGCCCAGTCGTGCAGGAGCTCCCGCAGCTGCTGACGGGCCTCCGCGATCCGCTCGGGCTCGGCCTGCGCCACGGTCAGCATCGTGCGGCGCACCATCGGCCGGACGGTCGGGGCCGTGTCGTCGTAGCCGCCCGTCCCGCCCAGCCGGGACAGCAGCAGCACCGCTATGTCGTCCTCGCGCCGGTCGGCCAGCGGACCGGTGGTGTGGTGGGAGGAGGGCCCGTGCACGGCCTGGACGAGCGCGTCGGCGAGGGTCTCCATGTCGCCGTCGTGGGACTCGAGCGTCCGGCGGATACGGCGCCAGCCGGTGTCGAGGTCGTGGCCGCCGGTCTCGATGAGCCCGTCGGTGCAGACCAGCATCGTCTCGTCCGGCTCCAGGACGAGCCGGGTGGTGGGGTAGTCGGCGTCCGGGTCGATGCCGAGCGGCAGCCCGCCCGCCGTGGGCCGCATCAGGACCGTCCCGTCCGCCATGCGTATCGCGGGGTCGGGATGCCCGGCGCGGGCGATGTCGAGCGTTCCGGTCGCCGGGTCGACCTCGACGTACAGACAAGTCGCGAAGCGCACATCGCCGGGGTCCGCCGGGTCCTCGCCCGCGTCGGCGCCGCCGCTCGATCCATAGGTCACCGAGTCCGTGACCCCGTACAGGAAGCGCGAGGCCCGGGACAGCACCGCGTCGGGGCGGTGGCCCTCGGCGGCGTACGCGCGCAGGGCTATCCGGAGCTGGCCCATCAGGCCCGCGGCGCGGACGTCGTGGCCCTGCACATCGCCGATGACCAGGGCGTAGCGGCCGGCCGGCAGCGGGATCATGTCGTACCAGTCGCCGCCGACCTGGAGACCGCCGCCGGTCGGGACGTAGCGTGCGGCGACGCTCATGCCCGGCATCTGCGGGCCGAGCGTCGGCATCATCGAGCGCTGGAGGCCGTCGGTCAGCTCCCGCTCGGTCTCGGCGGCACCGGCGCGCGAGAGGGCCTGCGCGAGCATGCGGGCGACCGTCGTGAGGACCGAGCGCTCGTCGGGAGTGAAGGTGACGGGATACGTGAAGGCCGCCATCCACGCGCCCATGGTGCTGCCGGCGACGGTGAGCGGCAGGAACGCCCAGGACTGCCGCCCGAAGTGCCGCGCCAGCGGCCAGGAGGCCGGGTAGCGCCCCTTGTAGTCCTCGGGGGACGAGAGGTAGACCGCGCGGCCCGTACGGACGACCTCGGCGGCCGGATAGTCCGTGGCCAGCGACATGTGCGTGAACGGTCCCTCGTCGCCCGGCTGATGCCCGTGATGGCCGATGATCGTCAGCCGGTCGCCCTCCGCGCCGAAGACGGCGAGCCCGTCCGGTGAGAAGCCGGGCATCGACAGCCCCGCCGCCACCCGCAGTACCTCCGCCGTGGACCGCGCCTCGGCCAGCGCCCGCCCCGCGTCCAGCAGGAACGCCTCCCGCGAGCGGCGCCAGTCCCCGGTCACGGGGGTGCGCGCGGCGGCGTCCGGAGGCTGCTCGCTGACCTCCTGAAGGGTGCCGATCAGCTCGAACTGACCGGTCCCGGGGTCGACGATCGGCTTCGAGCGGCTGCGGACCGTACGGAGCACCCGGCCGTGCCCGTCCATGATCCGCATCCGGGCCTCGGCGAGCGTGCCCTCGGCGACCGCGAGCTGCACCACTCCGTCCATCTCGTTCCAGTCGACGGGGTGGACATGGGAGCGTGCTCCCGCCTCGGAGAGCGTCGTCCGCTCCGCGGGCATGCCCATGAGCCGTGCGGCTTCCGCGTCGAAGGTGACGAGGCCCGTGGCGTTGTCCCAGCGCCACACGCCGGTCGCGAGAGTGGCCAGGACGTCCCCCACGGCGGGCAGGGGCTCACCAGTGCGCATGGGCCCACTGTACGAACGAGTGATCGGTGCCTGCCACCGATGCCGTTCAGGGCGCCGAGCGGCGGCCGAGCGGTGAGTAATGAGGAGGTGATCCGGGGCTGCCCGGTACCCTGGGTGTGTTTCACGTGAAACAGGCCCTCAATCCGCGAAGACTGGATGAACGAAGATGCATCGGTACAGGTCCCACACGTGCGGCGAACTCCGCGCCTCTGATGTCGGCAACGACGTCCGGCTGAGCGGCTGGCTGCACAATCGCCGAGACCTGGGTGGCATCCTCTTCATCGATCTGCGCGACCACTACGGCATCACGCAGCTCGTCGCCCGCCCCGGCACCGCCGCCTACGAGGCCCTGGACAAGGTCTCCAAGGAATCGACCGTCCGCGTCGACGGCAAGGTCGTCTCGCGCGGTACGGAGAACGTGAACGCGGAGCTGCCGACCGGCGAGATCGAGGTCGAGGTCGGCGAGGTCGAGCTGCTCGGCGCCGCCCAGCCGCTGCCCTTCACGATCAACGCCGAGGACGGGGTCAACGAGGAGCGGCGCCTGGAGTACCGCTTCCTCGACCTGCGCCGCGAGCGCATGCACCGTAACATCCTGCTGCGCACGGCCGTGATCTCCGCGATCCGCCACAAGATGACGGCGCTGGGCTTCAACGAGATGGCGACCCCGATCCTCAGCGCCACCTCCCCCGAGGGCGCGCGCGACTTCGTGGTCCCCTCCCGGCTGAACCCCGGCAAGTTCTACGCGCTCCCGCAGGCGCCGCAGCAGTTCAAGCAGCTGCTGATGATCTCCGGCTTCGACCGCTACTTCCAGATCGCGCCCTGTTTCCGCGACGAGGACGCCCGCGCGGACCGTTCGCCGGGCGAGTTCTACCAGCTCGACGTCGAGATGTCCTTCGTCGAGCAGGAGGACGTGTTCCAGCCCATCGAGAAGCTCATGACGGAGCTGTTCGAGGAGTTCGGCGGTGACCGTCACGTCACCTCCCCCTTCCCGCGCATCCCGTTCCGCGAGTCGATGCTGAAGTACGGCTCCGACAAGCCGGACCTGCGGGCCCAGCTGGAGCTCACCGACATCACCGACATCTTCGAGGGCTCCGAGTTCAAGGCCTTCGCCGGCAAGCACGTGCGCGCCCTGGCGGTGCCGGACGTGGCCGGTCAGACCCGGAAGTTCTTCGACGGCCTCGGTGACTACGCGGTCGAACAGGGTGCTAAGGGCCTGGCCTGGGTGCGGGTGGGTGAGGACGGCTCGCTGACGGGCCCGATCGCCAAGTTCCTCACCGAGGAGAACGTCGCCGAGCTGACCAAGCGCCTCTCCCTGGCCCCCGGCCACGCGGTGTTCTTCGGTGCGGGCGTGTTCGACGAGGTCTCGAAGATCATGGGCGCGGTGCGGGTCGAGGCCGCGAAGCGCTCGGGCAACTTCGAGGAGAACGTCTTCCGCTTCTGCTGGATCGTCGACTTCCCGATGTACGAGAAGGACGAGGACACCGGCAAGCTCGACTTCTCGCACAACCCCTTCTCGATGCCGCAGGGCGGTCTGGAGGCCCTGGAGACCCAGGACCCGCTGGACATCCTCGGCTGGCAGTACGACATCGTCTGCAACGGCGTCGAGCTGTCCTCCGGCGCGATCCGGAACCACGAGCCCGAGATCATGCTCAAGGCCTTCGAGATCGCGGGCTACGACCGGGAGACCGTCGAGGAGCAGTTCGCCGGCATGCTGCGCGCCTTCCGCTTCGGCGCCCCGCCGCACGGCGGGATCGCCCCGGGCGTCGACCGCATCGTCATGCTGCTCGCGGACGAGCCGAACATCCGCGAGACGATCGCGTTCCCGCTCAACGGCAACGCGCAGGACCTGATGATGGGCGCGCCCACGGAGCTGGACGAGACCCGGCTGCGCGAGCTGCACCTCTCGGTGCGCAAGCCGCAGCCGAAGTAGGCAGCACACGCGGAAGCAGGCACAGCCGCCGAAGTGGGGGGGGACCCCCCCCGGGTGCCGGCCACCGAAGCGGGGGGGGGGGAACCACCAATAGGACCCACCCACGGGGCGGGGCGGGGC
>NZ_JBHWVI010000087.1:0-9755 GCF_042737005.1 Streptomyces sp. NPDC060027 | reverse complement strand
CTCGCTCCACTTGTGGGTGCCCCCGCCGCCGCCGATTCTCCCCCCACCCGGGCACCCCGCCCCCCCCGGCGTTGTGGCGCGCACCCGCCCCGGGTCCCGCCCCACTTTCGCGTGCGGTGCGAAACCACAGTTCGCACCCACGCTGCTGACAGGTCGGCTCCCTACCGTCCGGCGCATGACTGAGACTCAAGGACCCGCGCACAAACGGAACATGACCCGGCGCAAGGTTGTCATCGCAGGTGGAGCGGCCGTGGCGGCCGTGGGCGTGGGCGGCGGTATCGCCGTGACCGCGTCCGCGGACGAGGTCACGACCGGTACCGCGTCGGCCGCGACGAGCGCGGAGACCTGCTACACGCTCACCTCGGAGACCACCGAGGGCCCCTACTACATCGACGCGGACAAGCTCCGCCAGGACATCACCGAGGACCAGGAGGGCATCCCCCTGACCCTCAAGCTCAAGGTGATCGACGCGGAGACCTGCAAGCCGGTCAGGAACGCCGCGGTGGACATCTGGCACTGCTCGGCGCTGGGCGTGTACTCCGGCTACGAGGCGATGAGCAACGGCGGTGGCGGCGGCGGTCCGTCGGGCGGGCCCACGGACGCCCCGTCCGGCACCCCCTCGGGCACGCCGACCGGCGAACCCCCGACCGGCGAACCCCCGTCCGGCGGGCCCTCCGGAGGCACCGGTGGCGGCCACTCCGAGCCCACCGACGACGAGCGGTATCTGCGCGGCACCTGGAAGACCGACAAGCACGGCTACGTCACCTTCAGGACGGTGTTCCCCGGCTGGTACCAGGGCCGCTGTGTCCACATCCACGTGAAGGTCCATGTGGACGGCACGTGGACCGACGCGGGCTACGAGGGCGGCCACGCCTGCCACACCGGCCAGCTCTTCTTCGACGAGAAGGCGGTTCTGGCGTCGGCGGAGGTCTCCCCGTACTCCACGAACACCACCACCCGCACGACGCTGGACGAGGACACGATCTACCCGGACAGCGGTCACGCGGGCGGGCTCCTGTACCTCTCGTACAGCAAGAAGCACATCGCCAAGGGCGTCCACGCCCACCTGACGATGGGCGTCGCCCCGGACGAGACCCACGACAGCACGGACACCCAGCCGAACGCGTCCGCCTCGGCGTCGTAGCCCCCGCTCAGGGAACTCCCCGACACCCAGGGCCCGGAACACCACTGGTTCCGGGCCCTTCCTGGTGAGCTCCGGGAGTGTCGCGTGTCAGGCCTGCTGGGCCTTGGTCATGCGGGCGACTTCCCTTTCGACGAGAGCCAGGGGGAAGGGGTCCTTGCGGTCCATGGCCAGCATCGTGAAGTACCCGGTGACACCCCCGACTCTCACGAGGATGTGCTGCTCGTTCCGTAGGGAGACGCGACGGCCACTGCGCAGCCCGGGCGCCTGCTTCACCGGGACGGTGATCCGGAAGGCGATCGACTCGTCGCCGAGGTGGGGGATCTTCTCGGGCTCGACGTGTGCGGCGTACTTCCCCGTGAATCCGACGCCCGTGAAGTCGTGGCAGGTCGTCAGTGACGTACGGGCGCGGTCGAAGGCCTTCTCGGCTCCCGTGCCCGCGTAGGAGGCGAGTGTGGCACCGCCGGGCCAGATGCTGTCCAGCCAGTTGATGTTCTGGTCCACGGCGGTTGCCGCGTCGTTGGCGTCGACCGCGTCGAGCAGCGTCTGGCAGGTGGCGTCCGAGGCCGGCGGGAAGTTGCTGTCCGGGTCGTCGGGGGACCGCACGTCCAGCGAGATGTACGGGGTGCCCGCCACATCGTCACCGGTGAGGGCGATGGCCTTCAAAGCCTGGGCCGAGAGCGGTGGGCCCGGCTCGATGGACGCGGTCGAGGCGGCGCCGGGTGAACTGCTCGCTGCCGGGGGGCCGGGCGTTCTCCCGCCCGTGCCGGCGCAGGCGGTGATCCCCCACGCGGTCAGTGCCGCGCCCACCAGCAGCCACCTGTTTCCCCGCACCCGCACCCGTGCCCCCAGCCCCTCGCGCCTCAAGAAACCCGATGCTAACGGGCCGGAGGCTTGTCAGGGCCACGCCGGGAAAGGAGATCCATTCAGATGTCGTACGTGCCGTCCCACGGTTCGGAGAAGCCGAGGCGGTCCGGGTACAGCTCGGCCCAGGCCTCGCCCTCGTCGACGCCGGTCAGCAGGCCGAACAGCACGCCGTCGACGGTGAGCTGGAAAGGCCGGATCGCTATGTCCGTGTACGAGCGCCGGGGCAGGCTGCGCAGGAGCTTCGCCAGGTGGATGCGGGCACGTGAGAGCACCGAGGTGTCGCCGTACGGGTCTCGCTGCTGTTCGGCCCAGGTGCCGGCGCACCAGACCTCCGAGTCGCGGTAGCGGCCCTCGGAGTCGAAGGTGTGGAGCACTGTGTACAGACGTTTGTGCTCTTCCCAGCCGTCGTCGGGACGGAACCCTTCGGGGAAGGCGTACGTGATCGACGCCAGGAACTGACCGTCCGCGTACCGGCCGATTGTCTCGGTGCGGTGCTTCGGTTCGTAGGCGATCGGAATGACCTCGGGGACTGCCATGGCGGAAACCATACGGGTGATCGAGGGCCTTGTGGAGCCGGGGTCGACTCCGGATCGGCGGGATCGGACAGAGGGGGGTTTTCCCGGCTCGTCGCCCGCTCGTCGTCGGCTCGTCGCCGGGTCGCCACAGGGCCCTCACCAGGTCTCCAGCCGGTCTCCGGTGCCTCGTCGGCGGCCTCGGCGGGCGCGGCCCGGGTACGCCTGAGAGGGGCCCGGGACGTGTGGTCCCGGGCCCCTTCACAGGTGCTGCGCTTCAGGTGCGGAGCCTCAGGAGAGTGACCGGTATCCGCTCCAGCCGGTCGCGATCTTCGTGCGCGAGCCGAACGATCCCTTGCCGTCCCCGCTGTTGCGGTAGAGGTTGCCGCTGCTGTCGCGGCAGACCAGGTCGGCCCTGCCGTCGTCGGTGATGTCACCGACGCCGACGACGGCGTTGTAGGTGCCGCCCCAGTCGCCGAACACCTTCACGCGGGCGGCGAAGGTCCCGTCCCCCTTGCCGTTGTAGCGGTAGAGGGTGTTGGAACTGTCCTGGGCGAGCAATTCGCCGATGCCGTCGCCATCGAGGTCACCGGCACCGACGATCTTCTTGTAGCTCTTCCAGCTGTCGTAGAGCTTCACGCGGGCGGACAGGGTGCCCGTGCTCGTTCCCTTGTAGAGGTAGACGGTCCCGCTGGACGCGACGCGCGCGATCAGGTCGGGGCGGCCGTCACCGCTCACGTCGCCGGGCGAGGTCAGGACGTCGTACTGCGTCCAGCCGCTCGTCGCGAGCGTCGTGTGCGACGTCGTCGGTTTGACGGCGGCGTTGCAGCCCGGCTTGTAGAGGCGCAGGGCCCCGCTGCTCAGCCGTACGAGGACGTCGTTGCAGTGGTCGCCGTTCATGTCGCCGAAGGGGATCACCTTGACGGAGGTGGCCCAGCCGGTGCCGGTGGTCTTGCCGCCGAACTTGCCCGTTCCCGTGCCCTGCTGGACGGTCAGGCCGCCGGAGGAGTTGAGGGTGAGCAGGTCGCCCCTGCCGTCGGGGCCGTCGGGGCTGCCGAAGTCGTGGCGGACTGCGGCTCCCTCGGAGAGGAAGCCCTTGCCGGTGGCCACCGTGGTCGCGGTGGAGGTGCCGGTGCCCGTCGCCTTGAGGGTCCACGTGAAGTGGCCGTTGGGGAAGTAACTCCCGCCCGCCGTCCTGCCGTACCAGTTCGTCGTCACCGATGCCTTGGACGCACCGCCGGTGACCGTGGAGGTGGCCTTGCCGTTCGCGCCGCTCTGGACCGAGGTGAAGGTCACGGACCAGGAGGTGACCGGGCGGGACAGCAGCCATCGGCCCACGAAAGGTGTGCCCGCGCCGACGTAGTCGCCGGCCGACGTCTCGAAGGCCGTCACGGCGGAGGGCGTGATGCCGGTGGAGGCGACGTGCGTCTGCTCGAACGCGTCGAACCAGGCGACCAGACCCGTGTACTCGTCCATGGTCCAGCGGTACCGCCGGTCGGCGGCCAGACCGGTGTCGGGGACCTCGGAGGCGACGACGCGGGTGGTACCGGTGGCGGCCTCGGTCAGGACCAGCTGGTCGGTGCCGTGGTCGTGGCGGACGGTGAAGCCGTCGCCCAGGAGCACGTCCCCGGGGGTCACGGAGCGGGACGTACCGGCCTTGGAGTCGTACACGCCCGCGGAGTTCGTCCCGCACGACCAGTACACCCAGCGGCCCGCCGCCTGGAGTTCGCTCGGCACGCAGCCGAGGCCCGGGACCGTCACCGTGGCGAGGGTCTTGTCCTCGGTCAGGCTGTACGAGGTGAGCTTGCCCGTGGTGGAGGCGCTCCAGAGGGTGGAGCCGTTGAGGGCGGCGGCGCGGACGGAGCGCTTCAGCTTCAGGCCCTGGCCGAACTCACCGACGTACTGCATCGGGTTCGAGCCACCGGAGTTGTAGACGGCGTAGTCGTCCGAGACGTCGACGATCGCGCCGCCCTCGGTGTGGAACTCCAGGGGGTTGTAGCCGATCGTGACGAGCCGGTCCGCGTTCCCCAGGCCGCTGCCGCCCTCGTCGCCGTCGTAGTAGGTGTCGAGGTAGACGTCCCGGGGCCCGTTGCCGTAGTTGCCCCACATCGCCGAGCAGGTGGTGCCGGCGTACGGGCACGTGGAGCTGACCGAGTCGCTCTCCGTGGCGGGGGTCGCGGTCAACTGGCCGCCGACGCTTGCGATGGTGCGCAACGAGGTGGTGTCGGAGGCGCTGGAGGGGTTGTCCTCCGCCACGCGCAGGCTGCCGCGGCTGAGCGCCAGGCCCGTCTTGGCGTTCTCGTACGGCACGACCTTGTGCAGCTTCTCCAGCCGCGGGCCGCCGTCGGCTCCGACGGCGACGCGCTGGACCCACCAGTCGGCCGCGCCGGTGCCGCCGGTGACGAGGGCGTCGCCGTCGGGGGTGGCCACCGGGGTCCCGAAGGACCGGGTCAGCAGGGTCTTCGTCGTGCCGTCGGCCAGCGACTCGGCCGTGACGGCGCCGCCGGACACGGCGAGGACCAGCCAGTCGCCGACGACGACGGGAACGGGAGAGCCGGAGATCTCCTCGCCCGTGACCGGCACCGTCTCCTCGGCCTGGAGGTCGGCGCGCGGCTTGAGGTGCAGTCCGGCCGTCTCCGTGTACCAGCCGACGCGGTCGTCGGTGAGCACCAGCTCGGGGGAGGCGTCCAGTCCGGTGAAGACCGGTGTGAGCTGCGCGGTTTCGAAGTCGAGATAGCCGACGGTGTACGACGTGACGTCGCCGTTCTCGTCGTGGATCGCGTAGGCCACCAGGAAGCCGTGCTCGTCGCCGGTGCGCGAGGAGCTCACATTCCAGGAACCCTCGGTCGGGAATCCGGTGACCACGCGGTCGCGCTGCTCGCCGTCGACGAGGTCGACGAGATGCAGCCGGTAGCCGTCGAGCTGTTCGCCGTCGACGACGCCGTTCCACTCGATCGTGACGAGCGTTTCGCCGTAGGTGCCCACGTAGTCGGCCGACTGGCTGAGGTCGACGGTCCGCAGCGCGCTGCCGTCCGGTTTCCACAGGGACACCGGGTCGCCGTAGGACGCGTGCGGCAGGGCAACGGTGTCGACGGCCTGCCCGTACATGCCCGAGGCACAGCGTGCCTGGAGGTCCCAGCAGGTGGTGGTGGTCGGCTTGTAGATCCCGGTCGGTCCCCGCACGGTGACCGTCGTGTCGTTCTCGTAGTCCGTCCACAGCAGGCCCGCGACCCCGGCCTGGCGGTGCAGGAATCCGGTCGCACCGGCGGTGAGCAGCCGGTCGGAGCGCGGAGTCGTGTTACTCGGATCGTCCAGCAGGATCTGCGTCGTTCTCGCCGCGTCGACCGCCGGGGCGGCCTGCGCGCTGCCGCCGCCGTCCGGTGTGCCGGAGAACAGGGTGATGGTGCCGGCCGCCAACGCGACCGCGAGCGTGGAGACGAGGACGGCCGGGCCGTTCCGTCTCGGGGCGTTTCTGCCCACGTGAACTGTCCCTCCCCGCGAGGGCCCCCGCCCTCGCACAAGTGCGCGGATGCTAACAGGCGCAGACAGGGGCCCTCGTGGGGAGGGTGCGGTATCGCCGCAGGTGAGCCGGGTTCGGCCGTCCCGTGGCGGGCGGCGTCCGGCAGTGCTGCGGCGGGCGGGACTACTTCGCCACGTACTGGGTGAGGATCGCCTGCACCTCGTAGATGTCGACGCCCTTGGTGAAGGTCTTCTGGATGGGGAGGGAGGCGCCGGAGACCCAGATCTTCAGCTCGGCGTCGAGGTCGAAGGTGCCGGCCGTCTCCACCGCGAAGTGGGTGATGCTCCGGTACGGGATGGAGTGGTACTCCACCTTCTTGCCGGTGATGCCCTGCTTGTCGACCAGGATCAGGCGGCGGTCGGTGAACAGGATGGTGTCACGTATCAGTTGGTACGCGGCGTGGACCTGCTCGTTCTGGCCCAGCAGGCGGGCGTAGTCCTGCTGCGCCGAGGCCGGGTCGACGGTGTGCGCGTTTCCGAAGAGCGCCATGGATGTACCCCCCACTCAGTGGACTCGTTCGTCCACTCGTATCCCAGGAAGCCGACGGCTTCACATGATCTTCGCAATGTATACCGCCGGAAAGGGGGTGCACAGAGGACGAGGGAGATCCGCATGGCACCGCTCCCGGCACCGGTCCCGGCACTGCTCGCGGCCGCGCCACCGGCAGCGCTCGCGGCCCGGCTCCCGGCGCGCGAAGAGCCCGGGAACTTCTCGTTCCCGGGCTCCTGTCGAGCGGTGGGTGTTACTCCGGCGCGCCGCCGAAGCGCTCCTTGTACGACTCCAGGTCCTCGTCCGTGATCTTGGCGAAGAGGACCGGGGGAACGGTGAAGGGGGTGCCGGAGGGAAGGAAGGACAGGGCGCGGGCCTCGTCCGGCGTCACCCAGGTCGCCGTGTCGTCCGCCAGGGCGAACGCCGAGCGCATCGCGCGGGCGGACGCCGGGATGAAGGGCTCCGAGACCACCGAGTACAGGTGGATCAGGTTCATCGCCGTACGGAGTGTCAGCGCCGCGCCCTCGGGGCTGGTCTTGATCTCCAGCCAGGGAGCCTTCTCCTCCAGGTAGGAGTTGCCCGCCGACCACAGGGCGCGCAGCGCGGCGGCCGCCTTGCGGTACTGGAGCGCCTCCATCTGGGTCTCGTACTCCGCGAGCAGGCCCGCGATCTCCTCGCCCAGCTTCGCCTCGGCCTCGCCGGCCTCCGAGCCCGCCGGGACCTCCTCGCCGAAGCGCTTCTTGGAGAAGGACAGGACGCGGTTGACGAAGTTGCCGAGGGTGTCGGCCAGGTCCTTGTTGACCGTGGCCGTGAAGTGCTCCCAGGTGAACGACGAGTCGTCCGACTCGGGGGCGTTGGCGATGAGGAAGTAGCGCCAGTAGTCGGCGGGCAGGATGTCCAGGGCGTGGTCGGTGAAGACGCCGCGCTTCTGGGAGGTGGAAAACTTCCCGCCGTAGTACGTCAGCCAGTTGAAGGCCTTGACGTAGTCGACCTTCTTCCACGGCTCGCGCACGCCCAGCTCGGTGGCCGGGAACATCACGGTGTGGAAGGGCACGTTGTCCTTCGCCATGAACTGCGTGTAGCGGACCGGGTTCTCGCCGGAGTCCGCGTCGTACCACCAGGACTTCCAGTCACGCTTCTCAGCGTCCTGGCCGGACCGGTCGGCCCACTCCTTCGTCGCGCCGATGTACTCGATCGGGGCGTCGAACCAGACGTAGAAGACCTTGCCCTCGGCGGCCAGCTCCGGCCAGGTGTCGGCCGGGACCGGGACGCCCCAGTCCAGGTCACGGGTGATCGCGCGGTCGTGCAGACCCTCGGTCAGCCACTTGCGGGCGATGGAGGAGGCGAGCTGCGGCCACTCGGACTCGTGGCGGGCCACCCACTCCTCGACCTCGTGCTGGAGCTTCGACTGGAGGAGGAAGAGGTGCTTGGTCTCGCGGACCTCCAGCTCCGTCGAGCCGGAGATCGCCGAACGCGGGTTGATCAGGTCCGTGGGGTCGAGCACACGCGTGCAGTTCTCGCACTGGTCGCCGCGGGCCTTGTCGTAACCGCAGTGCGGGCAGGTGCCCTCGACATAGCGGTCCGGCAGGAAACGGCCGTCGGCGGGCGAGTACACCTGGCGGATCGCGCGCTCCTCGATGAAGCCGTTCTCGTTCAGGCGGCGCGCGAAGTGCTGGGTGATCTCACGGTTCTCCGGGCTGGAGCTGCGGCCGAAGTAGTCGAAGGCCAGCTCGAAGCCGTCGTACACGGCCTTCTGCGCGTCGTGCGCCTGCGCGCAGAACTCGTCGACCGGCAGGCCGCGCTCCTTGGCCGCCAGCTCGGCGGGGGTGCCGTGCTCGTCCGTCGCGCAGATGTACAGAACGTCGTGGCCGCGCTGGCGGAGGTACCGGGAGTACACGTCCGCCGGGAGCATGGACCCCACCATGTTGCCCAGGTGCTTGATCCCGTTGATGTACGGAAGGGCGCTGGTGATGAGGTGTCGAGCCATCGCGGGCTGCTCCCAAGTCGCTACGTGGGGCGACGATCGCGTCCGTTTCGCTGTCGGCGGGTCGTCGTCGGTGAACCTTGAAATCGTAGCCGACATGGGTGGGCCGCCCGCTTCCCGTTTTAAGGGGTGGGAAGGGGCGGCCCGGTGGTGCGGGGTGCGGCGGCGTACGGGGCTACGGGCGCCAGTTCTCCAGGACGCCGTCGTAGACCTCGACGTCCGTCAGTTCGCGCGGGGCCGGGCCCGCGTGGAAGAAGGCCGTGTTCCCGGTCTTCAGGCGACGGAGGTAGTCGAAGGCCTTGTTGTCGTGCTCGCCGAAGGCGACGAACGAGAAGAAGACGCCCGGGTGGTCCTTCGCCGCGTCGGTGAGGGACTGGGTGGCGGGGGTCTTGGCGTCGGGGGCGCCGTCCGTCTGGAAGATCACCAGGGCCGGGTCGGTGGTGTCCGACTTCTGGTAGTGGGTGACGACCTCCTCCACCGCCGCGTGGTAGCTCGTACGGCCCATGCGGCCGAGGCCCGCGTGCAGGTCGTCGACCCTGTTCTCGTGCTCGGTGAGCGTGAGGGCGCCGGTGCCGTCCAGCTCCGTGGAGAAGAAGACGACGTGGACGGTCGCGTTCGGGTCCAGGTGGGCGGCGAGGGCCAGGGCCTGCTCGCCGAGGGCCTGGGCGGAGCCGTCCTTGTAGTACGCGCGCATGGACGCGGAGCGGTCGAGAACGAGGTAGATCTTGGCGCGGGTTCCGGTGAGGTCCCGCTTCTGGAGCGCGGTACCCGCTTCGTTGTACGCCGTGACCAGGGCCGGGGCCTCGGACTTGACCCGCGTCAGCGGGACGGCGGGCGCACCCGGGGTCACCTCGACCTCAGCCTCGGCTTCGCCCTCGGCGTCCTCGTTCCCACCCGCACCACCCGTGCTGCCTTCGACCTCGGCTGCGGGTGCCACCTGTGGGGCCTCGCCGCCATCGGCGGCCGCGGGCTCGTCCACCTGCGCGGCCACGGGCGTGACCTCCTCGGCGACGACAGGCTCCGCCTCGGGCTCGACCACGGCGACGGGCTCGGGCTCGACGACCGGCTCCGCCTCGACCACGGCGACGGGCTCGGGCTCGACGACCGGCTCCGCCTCGACCACGGCGACGGGCTCGGGCTCGACGACCGGCTCTGCCTCGACCACGGCGACGGGCTCGGGCTCGACGACCGGCTCTGCCTCGACCACGGCGACGGGCTCGGCCTCGACGACCGGCTCCGCCT